>JBDQII010000022.1:0-21133 GCA_040264395.1 Verrucomicrobiota bacterium | reverse complement strand
TGTGAATGTGGCCAATCGTCCAAATCGCTGAATCACTTTGAAATCAGTGACGGAGGGGCGACCATGTTCCATAATTGCCATTTCTTTCCGACGCGTTGCATGACGGGCAATGGGTGCGTTGATGGTTCCTTCTGCAGGGCTTACTGATCCACAGTTTACTGCCAGGTAGGTTTTCCCAGTGCTTCTATCTGCAAATTGATTTGCGAGGCCCTGATGGGCTGAATCGTTTTTCGCCACGACCAGACACCCGCTCGTATCCTGATCCAAGCGATGCACAATACCGGGGCGAGCTACTCCGCCGATGCCACTTAGTTGCCCCTTGCAGTGATGGAGCAAAGCATGCACGAGCGTGTCTTGTTCATGTCCGGCTGCGGGATGAACTACCAGTCCCGGTGGTTTGTTGATGACCAGCAGATCGGAATCTTCAAAGAGGATACTCAGCGGGAGATCGATTGGAGTCAGTTGCATCGGTCGAGGTTTTGGCGGCTGCACGGTGATGCGATCGCCTGATTTTGGTTTATGCGTGGCTTTTGTCTTTGCCGCGTTTACCAGGATATGACCTTGTTTGATCCATTTTCCCAAGATGCCTCGGGAAGTATCTGGCATCCTCTGATGTAACCAGAGGTCCAGTCTTGTTCTGAGGTCCGTTTGCTCGACAAGAAACTCTTTTGATAACTCCGTATGTTCCTCCATGGATTCAGCTGTGCCATCAAATGCGTTGCCTCGGGCAGTCATAGGCTATTTCTGGTTTTGAAGTTTTTCTTTTCTGCTCTGGCTGCTGCAGAAAAACCACATCGCGATTCCTGCCGACATAATCAGAATCCCAGTCAATTGGCCGGGAGTGAGAATCCCGAGGTGTTTCGAGGGTTCGTAATCTCCTCGGAACAGTTCATTGACGGCTCTCAAAAAGGCATAAGCCATCAGGTAAAGTGCAAACACCTGTCCATCGAATTTCTTTTTACGGTAGATCCACGTCAATCCTGCAAATAAAGCGAAGTTGAAAAAGGACTCATAAAGCTGGGTTGGATGAACTGCTATGGGGTGGGTGACATGATCTCTGGGAAACGTGATGCTCCAGGGGAGTGAACATGCTTTCCCATAGCAACACCCCGTCATCAGGCAGCCGAGTCTTCCGAATGCATGTCCGAGAGCAATGCTGGGGGCCAATGCATCTGCCATTTTCCAGATGGGTATTTTATTTTTTCGAACATAAAAAATGGCGCATAAGGTGGCTCCTATGAATCCTCCATAAAAAACCAATCCTCCCTGGCGGATCTTGAAAATATCCGCCAGGGGGGCACCTGAAAAATCCTCCTGCCAATAGGTGATCACATACAGCATCCGCGCTCCAACCAGGCCTCCAACAATCAACCATGGGCCGATGTCAGCAACAGACTCTGAGCTAAGGCCATCCAGCGGTGCACGACGGCTTGCCGTCCAGAATCCGGCCAGGAACCCGATAGCTACCAAAATGCCATACCAGTGGATGGCGACGTTTCCGATGTGAAAGGCAATAGGATGCACACAAGGAACCTAATCGTCGGCCAGGCTTTCATCAATGCCGAATGCTTATTTCAAAGGCTCGCCATGCGGATCCTCTTTTGGTATCCCTTTTTCATGCATCTCAATCCAAGTTCCATTCTGGGGTCTCTAGTCCTTTGCCTCGTCTGTGTGGTTCACAATGTTCAGGCAAGCCCACATCTGCAATTGGGCCCCATGCTGGGGCACGTGGGGAGTCATGAGGCAAGGATATGGGTGAAGGCTTCTGAAACTGCACGATTGAGCGTGATCTTTTCTCAACAGCCCTCACTGGAAGATGGACGTCAGATTGATGGCCTTTTATTGGGCGATCGATCTGATCACAATGGTCATATACAAGTCACGCAATTGAATCCTGAAACGCGATATTATTATGATGTTCTTTTAGATGGGATACCTTGCCTGACGGCTCCTTATCCATTTTTTGACACGGCTCCAAGTGAGGGAGAATCGACGCATTTGAGATTTGCTTTTGGGTCCTGCGTTGGCCGTGAAGGAAAGTTTGCCGCAGCTGCATGGGGGGAGATGGCCGTGGATCCATCCATTCAGATGTTGTTAATGCTGGGGGATAACCATTATGCCGATTCCACCATGCCAGAGGTTCAGAGAGCCGCTTACTATGATCACCGTTCCGTGTCGGGGTTTCGTGATCTTGCTAAACGTACCTCGGTCTATGGAATCTGGGATGATCATGATTACGGTCCCAACGATAGCGACAGGACGGCAGAAGGAAGGCAAACTTCCCTACAAACCTTTCAATCCATGTGGGCCAATCCCTCTTATGGCGAACCGCATAACCCGGGTACTTATTATCGATTCTCCTATGGAGATATTGAATTTTTCATGCTGGATGATCGTTATTACCGCTCTCCCAACTCGGCCAAGGAAGATGGAACCAAGACCATGCTGGGGGAGGGACAATGGCAGTGGCTCAAGCAGGGGCTGAAACAATCCGCAGCAAAGTTTAAGTTCATCGCTTCAGGAAGTGAATGGCAAAAGAACGGGCACCGGGATTCATGGACCAGTTTCAAGCGTGAGCAGTTGGGTTTTTTCGAATGGATTGATCAGGAGAATATCGAGGGTGTCATCCTGCTATCGGGCGATCGTCATTTTACAGGCGGATATCAGATCAACCAGCGAATCATCGAAGTGACATCGGGACCCCTGGGGTCAAGTAATTTTCCTACAAGGAATTTACCGGAGATGTTCCTGAACCATGGGAAAGGGAAACTTTACTGTGTTTTTGATATTGATACTCGCCATGAGGTTCCCAAGGTCATCCTGGAAGTGCATCAAGCAGGGGAGGGGGTGATTGACCGCAGAGATTTCACCATGGCAGAGATCAATGGCAAGGCTCGGATCGCAACATTACCCGTCCGCCCAGCAAGGTCCACCGTTAGTCCAGAAGGCTCCGATTTACCACTGATCAAAAGGGAAAACTTCGAATCGGGTACGCAGCAGTGGACACCTACGGACCCGGATGCCTGGCGCGTGATCGAACAGGATGGAAGCAAGGTATACAGTCTGCATCGCCAGAGCAAATACAAGCCCCCTCATCGAAGCCCTTTCAATTACTCCCTTTTGAAGGATACCTGGACAGGAGATTTTGATTTATATGCACGCGTCATCACTACGCAGAGAGATTATGGTCACCGAAGCATGTGTCTCTTCTTTGGATGGCAAGATCCAGAGCATTTTTATTATGTGCATCTTGGGCAAAAAACCGATGATCATGCCAACCAGATATTCATCGTCAATGAAGCCCCAAGGATCAAGATCTCTGCACGAACCACCTCGGGGACCCCATGGGATACCGAATGGCATACCGTTAAAATCAAACGCCGGGTTGCAAGCGGCTTGATTGAGGTTTATTGGGATAATATGGAGGAGCCTATCATGACTGCAGAAGATAAAACTTTTGTCTGGGGAAAAGTGGGTTTGGGATCGTTCGATGATACCGGTAACTGGGATGATATTCAACTTTACGGGGTCGAAATCAAGCGCCCAGAGTGAAATTTGGTCAGGGCGCAGAGTGGAATGACCCTCTTCTTTTTCAACACCCTTGAAAGGAGTTGTCCGCATTTCTCGATTTCCACGGGTGTTTACATCCAAGGCGGACGGATGCTTGAAGATTGATTATTCAGGCCAGTTTTCCAATATATCTGCGAGATCCAGGACAGTAGGACTCTTGCCTGAACGCACGTAAAATCCGCTGGTGGCAACGCCTGTCGCCAGGGATTCCTCGTGACTTAAATCAAGCAATCTGCCTACGCAAAACCCAGCATTGAAATGGTCTCCTGCGCCTGTGGTGATCACCGGGTTGGGGATGAATGGGCCGTTGACTGAGACGACTTCAGAGCCATTGGACGCGACTGCATATTTGACGGGATGAACCACCAGCGTGTCTGCTTTGATGTGATTGTGAAGTTGCTCAACGAGGTCAATCAGTCCTTCCCATGAATCACTTGCTGCTTTCAATCCAAGCACTTCACCAATTTCGTGGGCCTCTTTTTCATTCAAACCCAGCGTGACGGAGAAGTAAGGTTGAAAACCTGCGATCAGCTTCAATGCTTCCAGTATATCCTCATTGGGACGTTTTTGAGGGTCACACAGGTCAAAGAATAATGTCTTGCGATCTTTTGGGTTCGGTTTGGGTTGGTTGTTCAGGATTTCGCTTTGAACCATTTCCCATATTTCACTCATGTAGGGCATCATCGTCCAGTTGACGAATGCGATCAGACTGGACTGGTTGAGCTGTTGAGTGAACGTTTCTATGCCCATGCGATCAACAATATTTTTCCATCGCATTTCATTCAATGGGGTGAGTTTGCCCATCAGCAATTTACCGTCCTGAAATTCATAGGCATCGGTGTGACCAGGGTCTGCAATGGAAAAGACTTTGTTTGCCTTTTCTACTAACGGTTTGAAAACCGGATTGGGGTCAGGGTAGCCTAGTGCTCCCAGGTAGGTTACCTGAATGCCTGCCTTGGCCAGGGCATTGGCCATGATCGGGCCATTGCCTCCCAATTTGATGCGTTGGGTGACAAGCTCAAGGTTGGTGCTTCTGCCGGCCGCCTCTTCGATGCGGTCTGAAAACCCCTGAATAGTTGGGATCCTTTCGAATCTGGCTACATCCATGCGCTTGTCAACAACATGGATGATTTCATCTACAAAGCCGTCCAATCCAACAAATGCAGTGCTTTGCTGAACCTTTTCTTTTCTTTCCCGTAGCTTTGTCGCTACACTCTGCCGCAAATCTTTTTGGCTGTTCATTGATGTTTAATCAGCGGAGACCCCTAAGTCGGACAAGACATTTTCAAGTTCTTCATCAGAAAAAAAACGTATTTCTAAAGCACCTTTTCCCTCCTGATACTTTATTCTGACCTTGGTTTTGAATTTCTCCACGAGCTGCTGCTCCATGTGCGCTATGTGAACATCCTTTTCATTGTTTCTCGTGACTGGGTGAGAGGCGCTTAGCTGTTTGTTTTTATGCTTTTGATGGATTTCACTAACCAAAACTTCGGTTTGGCGTACGCTGAGGGCATCCTTGATGATCCTTCGGCTAACCTGAACTTGTTCCTCTTCCTTGCTTAGTCCCAACAGCACTTTTGCGTGACCTACACTGAGTTTTCCTGTTCCCAGATCCCTTTGCACATCATCTGGAAGTTTGAGAAGTCGCAGTGCGTTTGCAACTGCTGCGCGGCTTTTACCAACTTTAATGGCCGCTTCCTCCTGCTTGAGTTGAAATTGCTGGATGAGTTGGCGATAACCCAGTGCCTCCTCGATGGGATTCAGGTTCTCACGCTGGAGATTTTCGATGAGAGCCAGTTCCAGGACCTGCCTGTCATCGGCTTCACGAATGATGATTGGGACTTCTTTGAGCCCAGCTTTCTGTGAGGCTCGCCAGCGGCGCTCACCGGCAATCAACTCCCAATGGTCGGATTTTCTCCTGACTACAAGTGGCTGAATAAGGCCTTGCTCACGAATCGAATCCGATAGCTCCTCCAGAGCAGATGCTTCAAATTCACGTCGAGGCTGAAATGGGCAGGGGCGTATGTCGTCAACGGGTAAATGTCTTGGTGAAAGGTCGGTGTTCTTTGCCAGCGTCTCTGACCCCAGTGGGGGATAGGAAACAGGCTCCTCAACTGATTTGGGCGGCTGGGGTTTTGCTGAGGGTGGCTTGGAGCCTCCCAAGAGCGCTCCGAGACCCCTGCCTAAAGGTGTTTTAGACATGAACCCAGATTGAGAGACGGCGGACCCATTGTCAAGTGGCGTGCTTCGATTGAGTTGCTTTTAAACCAAAAAGTATTAAAAATGATAACAATGAGCACCAAAAAGGAGCGTATGCGTTTATTTGCCGAAACGTTCACTGATTGCGGTCAATGGGATCCACGCTATTGGGGGTATTTTCAAACATTCAACGAGGGGCGATTTTATGAGGCACATGATGTTCTGGAAGATTTATGGCTTGAATGCCGAGGGACCCACTTGGACAATTTCTATAAATCCCTCATTCAATTGGCGGGTATCTTTGTTCACATAGAAAAAAGGCGCCACCGGCCTGCCTTGGCATTGCTCAACATCTGCCAAGGTTATCTCAAACCCTATGGCACTGCCTGTGAAGGACTGGATCTTTCCCTTATTCACAACATCATCGACCTCTGGCGAGAGCGTATTCCAGACGCCAATCAGCCTGATCAATCCATCCTTGCTGACTACGAGCGTCCCCAGCTATCCATGCCCTCAAGCTTTTAGGTTATATTCTTGGTGTCATGGCTGGTCTGGCCTCCACTGGCTGCCATTGCGAAAGATAGCATTTTGGGCGACGGCTCTTGGAGGGGCAAAAGTGAGAGGTTTTTGGTTTGCTGCCCATGTAGCTCCCCTTTGAATCAGATTGGCGGCTTGATGGATGGATTTATTGGAGTGCCCCAGTAAAGTTTGAAATACTCGACCTTTTCCAATCTGATATGCCCAAGCCATGGGTTCGGGTTTTCGGGTGACCTTGGAAAAGGCATAAGCCAGCGCCTGGACTGGGGCCTTGCCTGCTTGCTGGAAATAAAGTTCGTCTGTGGTATCGAAATTTTTCAGCCCACGCGTAATGGGATGCTTCACTTTCGAAATGATAACCTGGAAATCTCCGTATGGATCATGGGCACTATCGCCATGATGATCCCAAACGCGTCTGACTAAGTCACGATATCCCGGCCAATCGGAGTTTTTTGCTTCGGGCAGCGAGGGATGAAAGGCTCCGTTTCCGAAATGAATGACGGCAAGTCCACCACCTGCTTCAACATAGTTGCGTAATCGTTCCTGAGCCTCCCTGTTCCATCCCGAGCTTTTCCAGTTGCAATAATTCATGATCAGAAGGTCGTAATCGGAGGGGTCATTTTCGAGTAGCCATTTTTCAGGAGATTCGGTTACATGTGCCAAATTTCTGGGATCCAGTTCAACAGTATGAATCAACGCAGCTGTGGTTTTCTTCCAATCGTGAGCCGGGTGGTTGTTGCCCGTCAGGATCATCGTTCTGTAGCGTGGTGATAAATCGCTTTCAATCCCTAATTCTGGAACATCATGGCCCGTAGTCCAGACGATTGCGTTGAGAAGCATGCGACGGAAATCCGGGATCCACCAGCTGTCGTGAAAATGCCCGCCGGTAAAACCGAAACCACGGGATCCATTTGCTCTTTCGACAGCCCAACCAACGGTATCTGGTTGGGTTTGATCAGGTGGAGTGACCTTCAAAATCGGTAACAAGCCAGGGTCTGATTTCCTGAATTTGATATTGTAGTAGTATTCGTCCTTCAATTTGAAAGGTTTTACTCCCTTAAGGATTGGATGATTTGGGGTTGCTAGTTGAACGGTGTCTTCCCAAGTCTGGATTTTTGAAAACCATTTGCCTGGTCCCGGACCAGTTTCATAGTCGAAATAGCCTCCAATCCATTCGGTGATATCATCATGATGCCGGGCTGGGTGGAAAGTGGACCAGTGCAGTAACATGATTCCGCATCCACGGTCCATTTGCCGTTTCAATATTGCGAACCGATCATCGCGATAAAATGGGTGCACGCTCTCGTCCTGGTCGCTTCCATCAGAAACCATGAGAATGGTGTCCGCCCTGTTCAATACTTCTGGTTCAATGGGCCATCCTCCATAATGAGCTGAGATCTCCAGATCTGGAGCATTCGGCGAACTTTCAAGGCAATGTTTAATGAGTGTGATCGCTTTTTCATATTCATGGGCATCTTTGGGATGTCCTGTTATTGGGCCAGCGATCAAGGCGATATTTATGGGGGTGCTTGCGGACATGCTTTCGCTTGAAATCATCAGGGGCAGAAGAGATATCAAAGCGAGCATTAACCTTTGGAGCCCATTCTTTGGAGCAAGCTGATCTCGGGAAAAGGTTTTCATCTCCAAAAATTTGTCGAAAAGGGTGGAAGAAAGCCAGATGTTTGTTATTCCTTGTGCGTTCTGCATTAGATTTGTGCCTGCGGCATGGCTCCTGGATGCAGGATGCGGAAAACCGATTGTTGTGGTTTCCCGTCTAGTCGTAATCTGTTCTGTCGTAACTGCTCGAAGTGTCCGTGTGCCTTTTCATGGCACGGCTGTAAATTGTCTTGGCCAAACTTTGGGAAAACCCAACACAATCAAACTGATAATCATATGGGACGTGATTCCAAACATAATTACGACGAAAGTAAGATAAAAACGCTGTCTTCGCTGGAGCACATCCGGCTTCGTACAGGCATGTATATTGGCCGTATTGGTGATGGATCTCACTACGATGATGGCGCCTACATCTTGCTCAAGGAGGTCATCGACAATGCCATTGACGAATACATCATGGGTTTTGGCAAGGAGATCGTCATTGAGATTGAAGATAAGAAGGTCATCGTAAGAGATCATGGGCGAGGTATTCCATTGGGGAAAGTTGTGGATTGTGTTTCGACGATCAATACAGGTGCCAAATACAACGATGAAGTCTTTCAGTTCAGCGTCGGATTAAATGGAGTTGGAACAAAAGCGGTCAATGCTCTTTCACAGTTGTTCCTGGTTCGATCTCATCGTGATGGGCAATATGCGGAAGCCTCCTTTTCCAAAGGCAATCTCAAGGAGCGTAAGAAGGGCAAATGTAAGGGCGAAGTAAACGGCACGTATGTGGAATTTATCCCGGATGCCGGGATTTTTAAAAAACTCCAACTACGGCCTGAGCTGATTGAACGAAGGCTCAAACATTACAGTTACCTGAATTCTGGGCTGAAACTGATATGCAACGGCGAGACTTTTTATTCAAGACATGGGCTTCTGGACCTGATCAAGGAGGACGTCGATGATGAAGCAATTTACCCTCCGATCTATTACAGCTCCAAGACCCTTGAATTCTGCTTTACCCATAGTACGGGGCGATCAGGTGAAACTTTTTTCTCGTTTGTAAACGGTCAATATACTTCTGATGGTGGAACCCATCTCAGCGCCTTTCGTGAGGGTTTGCTCAAAGCAGTCAATGAATATGCCAAGGGTAAATTTGATGGGGATGATGTGCGTGAGTGCATGGTAGGTGCCGTGGCGATTCGATTGCAGGATCCAATGTTCGAGTCTCAGACCAAGAACAAACTGGGTAATACTGAGATTCGATCAGATCTTGTTAGTCGAGTTCGAGAACAATTGCTTCACTTGCTCCATAAGGACAAGGCTGTGGCTGAAAAACTCGTCGCCAAGGTTGAAGATACGCGTAAGTTGCGCAAGGAACTGATGGCCGTTAAAAAGCTGGCCCGGGAACGCGCCAAGGCAGTCAGCTTGCGGATACCTCAGCTCAAGGATTGTAAAAAGCATCTCAACAAGAAGAAAAACAAAGGCGAAGGCACCATGGTTTTTATCACTGAGGGAGTCTCTGCTGCGGGTTCGATTGTGAGTTGCCGAGATGTGAATACCCAAGCTATTTTCACTCTTAAAGGTAAGCCTCTGAATGTCTGGGATCTCAAACGGGACGTGGTTTACAAGAACGATGAGATGTATAATTTGATGTGCTGTCTGGGCATTGAAAACTCACTGGATGATCTTCGTTATGACAAAGTCGTCCTCGCAACGGATGCGGATGTCGATGGATTGCACATTCGAAACTTGATGATCACCTACTTTTTCCGTTTCTTTGACCAGCTTATTTATGAAGGTCATCTCTATATCTTAGAGACCCCACTGTTCAGAGTTCGCAATAAGAAAAAAACCATTTACTGCTATTCGGAAGCAGAACGGGATGCAGCTGTAAAAAAACTTGCTCGTGGTATTGAGATTACCCGATTCAAAGGTCTGGGTGAAATTTCCCCCTCAGAATTCAAGTATTTTATTGGTGAGGATATGCGGTTGAGTCAGGTCGAATATGCTTCGCACAGTGACGCCAGTCATATTTTTTCATTCTACATGGGGCGCAACACGCCGCAGCGCAAAGATTATATCATGGAAAATCTGATTGTGCCTGTTGAGGATTAACATAGAGCTGAGTAACAACCATCATGTCGCCCAAGAAGAAAAAAAACGGTCATCCTCAGGACTCTGACAAACCTGCTGAATCAAGCGAGGATCAAGTGACGCCCGAATCTCCAGAGGTGGAGTCAGTAGATGATGCGTCAACTGAACAAAATGATGAATCCGGATCCAGTTCACAATTCGGTAAGCTTGGAGAGGGAACCTTGCTCCAGCGCCGAATGGATGAAAATTTTCTTGAATATGCATCCTATGTTATTCGGGATCGAGCGATTCCCAATCTCGTTGACGGATTGAAACCCGTACAACGGCGCATCCTCTGGTCCCTGCATCAAAACGATGATGGCAAATTCATCAAAGTCGCCAATATCGTGGGGCACAGTATGCAGTATCACCCCCATGGCGATGCCTCTATCGGCGACGCATTGGTTGTACTGACAAACAAGCGATACCTGATTGAAGGGCAGGGGAATTTTGGAAATGTATTCACTGGAGATCCCGCCGCTGCCCCGCGGTATATTGAATGCCGGTTGACTGATCTGTCGCGGACTCAATTATTCAATAATGAACTTACCGAGTTTGTCCCCAGTTATGATGGTCGAAACAAGGAGCCAGTCTGTCTTCCCAGTAAACTTCCATTGTTACTTATGCTCGGTGCGGAGGGTATTGCGGTAGGGCTATCAGCCAAAATTTTGCCCCATAACTTTTGTGAGCTCCTCGAAGCACAGATTTCTATTCTACGTAAACAATCTTTTCAAGTGCTGCCTGACTTTCCGGCTGCAGGCTTGATGGATGCCTCCTCCTATAACGACGGTAAAGGTAGTATCAAGATTCGAGCGAAGATTGAGGTTAAGGACCAGTCGACTCTTCACATTACTGAAATCCCTCCGGCCACCACTACTGAGTCATTAATCTCCTCCATCGAAGATGCTACCCGCAAAGGTAAACTTAAGGTGCGCAGCATCAATGACTTTACAGCCGAAAAGATTGAAATCGAAATCAAGTCCCCCCCCGGATTACATGCTGAAAAACTGGTACCAGCTCTCTATGCCTTCACGGGTTGTGAAACGAGTGTCTCAAGCCGCTTGATTGTCATTCGAGACAATCGTCCGGTTGAAATGTCTGTCAGTGAAGTATTGAAATTCAATACCCAGCAACTGGTCGATTTATTGCGTCGCGAGCTGGAACTTAAAGAGCAAAAATTATTGGAAGATTTGTTTTTCAAAACCTTGGTTCGCATATTCATTGAAAATCGTATCTACAAAAAAATTGAATCCTGTAAATCGAACGAAGCGATTTACAAGGCGATTTACAAAGGTTTTGAACCGCATCGTACGGAGTATTATCGAGACATCATTGATGATGACATCGAAATGTTACTTGGTGTGCGAATTCGACGCATTTCTCTTTTTGATATCAACCGGCACAAAGAGGAAATGGAAAAGGTGCAGGCTGATTTGGTAGAAACGCGGAAATACCTGAAATCAATCACTCGATATACGATTAATCACATCAAAGGGTTGCTTAAGAAATATGGGGGGCAATATCCGAGACGCACACAGTTGACGGAGTTTGTTGCTGTCACAGCCAAAGATGCGGCTTTCAAATCCCTCAAGTTTTCCTACGACCGAGCCAAAGGTTATTTAGGGCATAAGATTTCAGGTGATGAGTTTCAGATCCCTTGTTCCAGATATGATAAATTATTAATGGTCTTTAAGGATGGATCATACAAGGTCATTGAAGTGCCTGATAAATTGTTCGTAGGGAAAGATGTGATTTATTGCGCTCGACCCGATCGCGATCAGGAAATAACCATGGCTTACCAATCCAAAGGAGTGACCTACCTCAAGCGATTTACGTTCGGCGGTACGATCACTAACAAGGATTACCGACTGGCTCCTGAGAAATCCAAAGTTCTATTCTTTGAAGAAGAAACTCCTGAAGACCTTTATATCAAATTTAAAGCCGCGCCTCGTCAAAAGGTAAATCAACAAATTGCAAAACCCCGTGAGTTGGCGGTGAAATCAGCCAAAGCCAAGGGAAATCAAATCTCAATCAAAGAGGTTCAATTCATCCGTACAAAGCCTCCACGTAACTGGGATCCAGATGCAGCAATCTCTGAGCTGCGTTTCGTTTGAGCCATGTTTGTGGGATACCTGTTCTGCGACCTCACTCAGTTTGTTCAGTATGGTTTTGTAAAGATAGAACCCAATGGGACACTTGCGGTCAATGTTTGCTCCAGTGATTTCTGGGTAGACTGAATCAATCCGAACTTCACCATATCAACAGAAAATGGCAGAATCGTGTGTCGTGTGAAGTGTTGTAGCCGACGGCAGCGCGTCGCCTTAGAATACGTCTTCAAAGCGCGATTTCGGAAAAAAAGTAATGGCGGTCTCGATACTGTTCCCAATGTTTTCTTCTCTCATGCAAAGAGAGGGTTTAAATGGGGAATCCTGTCTTTAATTGGTTTACCGGGAATTCAAAGTGACTTTCAAACACTGTTACTCCCCATATCTTCAATGACAAAAAGATCTTTATTTCTTTTGCTTTAAGCGACCTGCCAGATAATCCAGACGACGTTTGACTTCGTTTCTGCCATCCGGGTCTTTCAATTGGCTGACATCAAAAGGGTAGCCGTTTTTCATGTCATGAAAAAGAACGGCTGCATTCAAGGTGATCAGTGAAACGAGCTCACCGTGGTTTTCATTTAAAACCTGATAGAAAGTAGATCGCGGATCCTGCTCGCTGACCAATGCAAGAAATTCTGCAGCACGGACGCGCACCAAGGGATCAGGATCATTGAGTCGAGACTCAGTGTTTTTGAGCAACGGTTTTGCTTTCGCACCAAATGAACTGCACACTGTGCATGCCCAATATCGAACAAGGGGTGAGTCATGATCCAATGCACGTCTGATATTCTCTTCGGCCTGTTCAAAAGGCAAAAGAGCAAGGTTCGCGGTTTGTTGCAGTAGTCTGATCTCCTCAGCATGCGTCTGCCCGAACTCAATACCATCATCAAGCGCATGTTTCACCATATGGTTCTCAGGGTAAAAACTGAGATCATGGATTGCATTCATTTTATGGTTCAAACGGTTGCGCAGAGAAAGAAGGACAGCTCTATGTTCCTCGTTACCAGACAAATTTACTGTTTCATGAGGGTCTGAGCTAAGATCGAAAAGTTGTTCTACAGGCTTGGTCTTGAAAAAAGCTGATTGAGGCTCATTCAGTTTACCCAGTTCAAACAAGGAACGCCATTCCTCATAAGCCAGCATGATATAGCGATAATTGTTTTGTAATCCATCAGGATAGAATGGCTGAAAACTCCGAATGTATTTAAATTGCCCTTTACGGATCGATCGGCACATTTCGTATTTTTCATCAAATCGATCTGCATAACCAAATGTTTCGTCTCTTTGATCTAATTTGGCTTTTGTAATGGCAGAGCCCAGAAAGGGTGAACCATCGATGACTTTGGGTGAATCCAGGCCGGCAAGATGCAGCAATGTAGGGCCAAAATCGATAAAGCTAACAAATCCATTCACACGTGATCCAATTTTCAACGGAATCTCTGTGCGCCATTTTTCAGGAATGCGGACAACCAAGGGAATGTGAAGTCCGGTTTCGTGCAGGTATCCCTTTCCACGGGGAAGCACACCTCCATGGTCTCCGAAGTAAAAGATAAAGGTATTTTCCAGAAGGCCGTCTTCATCAAGTTGTTTAATCAATTTGTCCACCATGCTGTCCATTTGCTTGATACGGTCAAAATAACGCGCATAAGTAAAACGAAAGGTAGGTGTATCAGGGTGATAAGGCGCGAGAGTTACTTCGCTTAGATTGGTTTTGGGCTGATTGTTCTGAAATGATTGTCTAGGAAAATGCAGCGAGCTTTCATGAGACACTCCAAATGTTTGCATGTGAAAAAAAGGGGTATCTTTCGAAGGGCGATTGCGCCAGTTGGCTTTTTTGGAGGATGCATCCCAAACACCCCTGCCTTCGATGACATTATAGTCCTTTTTACTATTATTTGTGGTGTAATACCCTGCATCCCGCAGGTAAGAAGGCCACATTTGAACGCCTTCGGGTAAGTGGGCTGCTGTGTGTTTCCGATGATATTGGAATCCTGCTTTCGGAGCCAAAATACCGGTCATCAAGGTAGTGCGTGCGACGGAGCAAACCGGTGCATTTGAAAAAGCGTGATTAAACACCAGCCCCTCTCTTGCTAAAGATTCGATGGCGGGTGTGGCTCCTAACTCCGCACCATAAAGGCGAAGATAATGTTTGGAGTTGTCCTCTGAAAGGATGAAGACGAAATTGGGCTTTTCCTTGTCCGCCTGAACAGCCACGGGTTTCGCGGAAAATAGGGTTATTGCAATACTACCCCAAAGTAATCCAAAGATTAATTGATGACTCCTGTGCGCGCGCATGGGGTCATTAGAATCAAGAAGGGCCATCATGGCAACCCTATCATGCCTTTCGTCAAGGTGACTTCTGCGGACCCAAAAAAAATGCGGCAGACAATCTGCCGCATTTTCATTAAACTGATCTTAAAAGGGTTACAGCTTACCCGCATTGGCTGCAAGATAACTTGCGACACCGTCTGCGTCAGGTGTCATTCCTGAATCGCCTTTGTTCCAACCTGCGGGACAAACTTCGCCGTTTTCTTCGAAGAATTTCAGGGCTTCTACTACACGAAGATGTTCGTCGATATTGCGACCCAGTGGCAAATTGTTGACCGTCTGTGACTGCACAACACCGTTTTTGTCAATGAGGAAAGTACCTCTCATGGCTACATTTGCATCAGGATGTTCAACCCCATAAGATTGAGTGATCTTATGGTTTACATCGGCAACAATGGGGAATTTGACAGGGCCAATGCCACCTTTATCGACGGACGTGTTTCGCCAGGCATGATGTGTGAACTGCGAGTCAATGGATACTCCAAGGACTTCCACTCCCAATTCGGCGAAAGCGGGTTGACGATGGTCCATGGCAATGATTTCGGTTGGACATACAAAGGTGAAATCCAAGGGCCAGAAAAACAGGATCACATATTTGCCTCTGTAGTCTGACAATTTGATATCACTGATTGTTCCGTCTGGCATGGCTGCCGCCGCTGTAAAATCAGGGGCTTCTTTCGCAACTAATACGCTCATAGATTCCTATATTTTTGTAGATTCGTTTTTAGTGTTTCGTTTGTTTGAACCTGACTCTGGTCGGCGACCGGGTCAGAGCTAACACTATGACTTCAAATGACGTTGATGCCAAAGAAAAATAAGCAAAAGGCGGTCATTTGATTGCCCTTAGAGCTGTTTCAGCAGTTTGTAGTGATAGAAGGCAACAACAACCAGAGAATGTTGAATAGCGCCTGAAGCCACTAAATGATCCATTTCGCATACGGGAATTAGTTTTGTCTGGATATCTTCTCCTGAGTCAAACTCGGTCGCATGCTTGAGTTCACATTGTTCTATGAGAACAGTCCTGCAATAATTATTCATGATAGCCGGATTAGGCGCGATTTCCCCTAGAATCCTTGCGCCTACACCTTCATATCCTGTTTCTTCGCGTAACTCCCGAATCCCGGTCACCAGCGCTGAATCATCCTCCGGGTCCATCACGCCCCCTGGTATTTCAAGGTCCACAGTGTTTGTGCCGTGCCTGAATTGTTCTACCATCACCATTTCCTCATTGGGTGTGATGGCAATGATGTTCACCCAGTCAGGGCAATTCATGACATAAAACTCATGATCCCTCTGCGTGCGGGGGTTGGTCCGGATGGCAGAGCTGACTGTGGCAATCCGGTAATTTGCAAGCTGCTTTGTGGATTTGGTTTTCCAGGGTTGAATCATGATGTGGAGATACCTTTATCCTTCGCCGCCCAACCCTGGCGCATGAGGCGCAGCAAGTGCATCAATGACTCTTCATAGGATTTACCTTTCACGGATGCCAGTTGATGGGCACGTTTGTCCAGTTGCGCCGCCAGTACATCAGTTTTGTTTGGTGGGCAACCGAACTGCCTCAGCAAGGCTGCCAGTTGTGTCAAATCCTCGGTTTTCGAGCAAGGGGCATTTGCCTGGTTATCCATGAGCTAAAAACGGCGAAACGCCCGTCCGCTTTTTCAAGCGTCTGCGCTTTCGATCTTGACGGATTTAACACCCATGCGAGTTTCAGGTTTGCTTTTTTCTCCGCTGTCGCTCATGAGCGTTGGAGCATTCCCAATGGCATCTAGGACATCGTCTCCTTCGATCAATTCACCGAATGCAGTATATTGGCCATCCAGAAAATTAGCTTCAGCCAAGCAGATAAAGAATTGGCTTCCAGCCGAGTCCGGGTGCTGGGAGCGAGCCATTGAGATAACCCCTTTCACATGGGGACGATCATTGAATTCGGCTTTGATTTTATAGCCCGGGCCACCTGTCCCTACATTGGGATGATCCTCCTTACTGAGTGGATCACCGCCCTGAATCATGAAGCCTTTGACAATGCGATGAAAAGCTGTGCCGTCATAGAAGCCCTCGCCGGCTAATTTGGTGAAATTTTCAACTGTTTTGGGAGCAACCTCGGGCCAGAATTTCAATTTCAAGGTTCCTGCATCGGTTTCAATCACTGCAATGGATGTGCTTAAATCTGCCATATGGGTTAACTATAGGCATCAGGTCTCCAATTTGCAAACATCATGACTGCATTGCCCCCAGAATAGGGTTGGGAAGCTGTTCCGGGAATGGACGGAGAGGTCATCTTGCTTTTCGGACCTTAATGCTCTTGATCAAAACCTTCTCGATGGGTTTGCTCCGTTCGCCGTTTGCGCTGGTTTTGACTGGGGTTTCTCCTATTTTTCTCAGCACTTCCGCTCCCGTCCTGAGTTTGCCGAAGCATGTGAATTTTCCATTGAACTGCGGCGCATCACCGAGACAGATGAAAAACTGGCTGCCGGCGGAATCGGGGTTGGCTGTTCGCATCATTGATATAACTCCCAGTTGATGCGGGCGTTGGTTGAATTCAGCACGGATGGCGTAGCCAGGGCCACCGGTTCCCCACGAGCTTTCTTTGGAAGGGTCTTTTGTCAATGGGTCTCCCCCCTGAGCGAGTAAACCTCTGATGATACGATGAAAAGCCGTCTCATCGTAAAACCCCTTTTTTGCGAGCTTCTTGAAGTTTTCAACGGTTCCGGGGGCGACATCCGGCCATAATTCCAAAACCATTTTCCCCTCGGTGGTCTCGATAATGGCAATTTCGGAATCTTCCGCCTGCAATGGATCAACCCAACTGATCACCATGGCACACGCAAGCATCATTTTGAAAACGTGTTTCATATGCTTTTGATCGAGAAATCGTTCTTGCACAGATGGACGTGCAAGTCACGCGCAGAATTCGAAATAATTTTCAATTGTTCAAATCTCATGCCTTGATTAGGCTGTTTCCTATGCCTCGCAAAAAGTCTGCGAAAAAGAGACCCAAGAAACAGCAGACAAATCACCGCGATTGGGGAGATGTTCTGGGCCTGTTGATTATCAGTTTAGGATTGCTCCTGTTTGTTGCTCTCTTTTCCTATGATCCAGCGGATTTGTCCGTGAACAGTATGCCGCCAAACCCGGTTCCAGAGAATTGGATCGGTCGTTTCGGCGCATGGATGGGTCATGCACTTTTCTTTGTTTTCGGTGCGGCTGCTTTTCTTGCCCCAGTGTTTTTGCTTGGGTTTGGATTGGCCCATTTTGTGCCATTCCTGATGTATCTCATGAATTCCTGGCGTGCGCGTGGTGCCGCAGCTGGCTTGATGCTTTCCTGCATGGGTGTGTTGGATCTTTACAAGGAGTCATTGATCAAGTTGACCCAAAGCATCGGCTCTTACCCGGCCGGCGGTTTCATTGGGCATCTCTTGAACGATTATCTGATCGTCTATTTTTTCAATCGTACAGGCGCCATTATCCTCTACCTGACATTCTACCTCGTCAGCCTCGTTGCGATCACAAATTTTAATGTCAGTGCATGGTTGTTCGAGTTGTGGGAACGCCTGCGTGATCGTCGAGACAACCTAGATGTCGATGCCTCTGATGAGGAGCGCAAGCTTCACCGAAAAGTTCGTGCCCTCGCCAAACAAGCGAAGGAAATTCGAGAAGAAGCTGAAAAATCAGGCTTGGGCGTTGATGGTCTGCCTGTGCCTGAACCCAAGATTCGCGATCTTTCAGTGACGACAGAGAGTGAAAAACCCAAAAAACGAAAACGCAAAGGTGATAGTAAAAAGGACCCTGCGCTGATGCATGTGGGTGATGTGATCCACGCGGGCGAAGTCAAGGGAGCTTCTACTGAGGATATCCTTGGTCAATCAACTACTGTTGAAGAGGCTGGGCTTGGGGAAGAATTGCCAGGTAAGGATAAAGATGATCCATCCAAAGCCGGAGAAAAGCAGAAACCGCTGCCTCTTCCGAAAGCAGTTGCGCAGCCCTACAAACGCCCTTCCCAACAACCCAAACCTATTCGGGTATCGGTGCCACCGATCATAGGCGATTACAATCTGCCAACCATGCGATTCCTGAATAAACCTGATCCAAATCAGAAACCGACCGATTCAAAAGAAGAATTAATGGCCAATGCACGTTTGATGCAAAATACGCTCGGCCAATTTGGAATCGAAATTACCCTTGGAGACATTACCAAGGGGCCAACCATTACTCGGTATGAACTACATCCTGCTCCTGGTATCAAATTGGAAAAAATTGCTGGTCTGAGTAATAATATTTCTGCCTCCCTAAAAGCTGAACGCATCAACATTCTTGCGCCTATTCCCGGTAAAAGTTCGGTGGGTGTTGAAGTTCCAAATGCCGTCAAGACCAAGGTGATCATGCGGGACCTCCTTGAGTCGGATGAGTGGGAGAATTCCAAAGCTAGAATTCCGGTCGTACTCGGAAAGGACGTTTATGGCAAACCTATCGTGGCTGACCTGGCGGACATGCCTCATCTTCTCATTGCGGGTTCAACGGGTTCTGGTAAATCGGTCTGTATCAATGCCATCATTGCATCCTTGCTTTACCGTTTCTCACCCGAAGATCTTCGATTGGTCATGATTGACCCGAAGGTGGTTGAACTACAGCAATACAACGCCCTTCCGCATTTGGTTGTGCCGGTTGTGACTGATCCGAAAAAGGTCGTACTGGCCCTTCGATGGGTTGTTACAGAAATGGAGAAACGTTACCAAATATTTGCCAAGGTGGGTGTGCGTAATATTTCCAGTTTTAATGATCGTCCCAAAGATGAGCCTCAAAAGGATCAGCAAGAGCTCCCTTTGAATAAAGGCAATCAGGATGATGCGAATCCAGAGGGTTTTGCCGTCGAAATTGATGAGGAAATTGCGGTGCCTCGCGAGGATGATATCGTGATTCCTGACAAGCTCAGCTACATTGTTGTTGTCATTGATGAGCTTGCTGACCTGATGCTTGTTGCTCCTGCCGATGTTGAAATGGCGATAGCACGTATCACACAAATGGCGCGAGCCGCAGGGATTCATTGCATCGTTGCAACGCAACGTCCCAGTGTCGATGTGATTACCGGTGTCATCAAGGCCAACATTCCCGCACGCATTGCATTCCAGGTTGCTTCCAAAATCGATTCACGTACGATTCTCGATTCCATGGGAGCGGATAAATTGCTGGGTAAAGGCGACATGTTTTATTTGCCTCCTGGCTCCGCTAAATTGATCCGTGCTCAAGGTGTGTTGATTACGGATGAGGAAATTCAATCGGTCGTCGATCACATTGCGAAGCAAGGTAAGCCCAGCTACGAAATGGAAATCCATGAAAAGCTGAGTAAACCTACAAGCACCATTGGTGAGAGCGATTGCAATGAGGACGAAGAATTGATTGAAAAATGCATCGAAGTGATTCGTTCTGAGCAAAAAGCGAGTGTATCCATGATGCAGCGCCGCCTGAGGTTGGGATACACACGTGCTGCCCGAATCATGGATGAGCTTGAGCGTCGAGGAGTTGTTGGACCTAGCAAAGGTGCGGAACCACGGGAGATTCTGATCGATCTTGATGGTGGAGGCGCCGATGGAGGTGGCCAAGAGCTTGTCTGAGCAGGTTTTTTCCATCCAGGCCTGACTCCCTGATTAAGCTTTTCGGCGGGACTTTTTGTTTCGTTGAACCAATTCAGATTGGAAGCGATTAAGTTCCGTTTGTATGTCCCCCAAAAACTGTTCGCAAGAGGAGACACTACCACCCATGGAAAAGATAGTGTTTTGCTCTGCGTAATCATTGGTGACAACTAGCACCTGACCATAAGCCAACAGTTTGTGGGTGACACGTTCTATGAGATCATCCGCAGTACGGTTCCCTTTGCTATAAATAACTTCCAGATGAGGGTGGATTTCCTGATTCTCCTTCGAAGCCTTGGAGCCCATTCCATCAAAAATAACTGTCACAGGTGTATGAATGGAGTCTTGATACAGGGTGAGGGTCCGAATCAACCAGTCCCTTGCCATCGGCGAATGAGGTGGCGCTTTCGGTCTTTCATCGCGACAGGCATGCAGCATGCTGTACCCATCCACCAGAATTCGAACAAAACTCACCACGGAATAGTGCTTGCCTCTATCCAAGGATCAAGATCAAAACACCTCATAATTTCTGTCGAGGTGTTTATACTCGTGACCAAAAATAAATTCTGGAAAAATTTAGCATCCTTTGTTTCTTCAACGAATTGGGTGTGAAAAATCAAAACCGTAACGGATTCATATTTACCCAAAAATGGTCTTCATATGTTTTCCATGAATGACGCAAAGAGAGATTCATTTCCCAAGTATGAAACGGCTGCTTCAGATTCCTGATTATAGAAATCGAATCACTTTCCCGGGTGAAGAATAACCAATTTATGGCTAGTGGCTGTTCGATTGATCGACTAATGTTCATTTAATCATTCCCTGTAATACCATGAAATTTTCCACTTCTTCTGTTGGATGGTCCAAACTTTCGCCTGCTTATTCAAGTTTCTTGCCATCGAATACGGCCTGCCTTGCTTGGGGGCTATGTGCTTGGTTGATTTGTACCTCTGTGTTTGGTGGTAATTGGCCGGCTTATCGAGCTGGTATCAACAGGTCGGCTATAGGGCAATCCGCATTGGGTTCCATTTT
>JBDQII010000021.1:0-21140 GCA_040264395.1 Verrucomicrobiota bacterium | reverse complement strand
GTTTGTGTGCGACCTATCTTGAGAAATGGCTTTTGGTTGGTGGCGTCGTATTGCAGAACTGCAGAACCAAACTGAAATCCTTGGGTCCACTCAGTCCAGCCACGTGTCGCGTATTTGCCGCGTAGGGTGAACACAGGCGTTCCCTGCGAAGATTTCCAGGTTTTTTCGATACTCAGGATCTTCTTCCCAGAAAGATCGAACATACGCTCCAAAGCCGGAACCATTTTTCCGGGCGTCAATTTTGTATCAATTTTAATGGCCATAATCTCAAGCTGTACGAATCAATCATTAAGAGTCTCCTTGCATCAAATACGGGTGGAACACTCAACAAAGTAGCTATACAACGCGATCAAACTAGCGAGAAACACTCAAAGCGTCACCAAAGTTTTTTTTAATTACACTTATCGACGAGGCAGGAAAGCCATGGAAGTCTGCAAGGAAAAATGACAAACGCAACCAGCACTGGCTTCCGGAATCATCACCAAACCTCCAGCTGGAATGATATTGATCCAACACCCGGTCCGACTGGGTGAAAGTTTGATGGATGATTCACCCGAGGCCAGATTTTGCGACAAGTCGAGAACCGTTGGATTTGTCGCTCTAAAAAACAGACAATCTCCTCCTGCCGAAAGTGTTCCGCAACTGTGTCCAGGACGATCGAGAACCCATGGATCATTCGATTGAAACGAGGCAATCGGCACTCCAGTTTCCAAATGATAAATCACAGGTTCGGTAATCAGAAGATCCTTCATGATCACCGGATGGTGGACCTGCTCTCCATGAAACATCTGACCGGGTTTGCCTTTTTCATGGGATGATTCCCAATTCAAGGATCCAGATGAATGATCAAAGCAAGCGACGCTGTAAGTCGTATCGTTGCTGGCATTACCATGAGATCCACATGCGATCAGTCGATTTTCGTATGCCTGCAGGTAGAGGATATTTCTGGAATTCAAAATGGATATCGGAAGAGGCTTCCTCCATAGCACCCTGCCGGTCTCACAGGAAAGCGTTACAAGTGAAACGGGCCCATCCATAAGGTCCTTTAATGTGATCCTACCGCCGTTATCGGCCAGAGCCGATGGACTTCGGCTTTCTACAAAAGAAACTCTATCCTTTGAGAGCGTGAATGAAGCATTTAAAAGCACGCCACCCTGATATACCCATTGGTCCTTTGGCTCATTGATTGACATTCCAAACAGTGCTTCACTCGTGACGAGAGGCTGGTTGTTTCGATAGTCCGAGTCAATCTGCTGATAACCGGGAGTGGTTCGGGAAGCGGTTTCTTTCTGGATGGATCCGATGAGTCGATCTTTTTGGATGACGGTGTAACCCCAATGCTTGCCGACTGGATTCCCAGGTATATCAAAGGATTCAAGTCGTTTGCCCGATAAGGCATCAAGCACATCACAAGCATCGTTGACAGCAATTGCCAGACGACCTGTATTCAGACTCATGTAACCAGTGTCATATGGCATGGAATATCGCTGGGAGGGTTCAAGCTTCCTGGACCAGAGTTCGGTTCCGTTGTAAGGATCCACTCCCACGAGGACATTTTCTCCTGGCACGATGAGCATACCATTTTCATAGAGAGGTGCCGAACCACGCAGGTGGCGGTCGACCATTTGCTGAGGCCCCGGCCCCCCGAACCATTGTAGACTCATTTCCTGCCTTATCCACTCATCACCACTGTGACTGGTGTTTCCCGGATTTCCATAGAGGTGCGTCCAACTGCCTTCACCCTGAAGGGCTCCCCGCCGATACAACACATCGCCTCCGAATGACCTCAGCTCGCCTCCGTGCGGGCGAAGCACTCGGCTGACGGCTTCTTCAGAATACAACTTTTTGGCAGTGCCTGATAAGTAGATCACATTGGCAACATAGTCGGTAAAGGGTAAATTTTCAGAAGCCACACAATGAGCGGTGATACGCGGGCCGTAAGACCCCATGCGCATGAGTCGCTTTCTCAGCTTTTGGATCTGTTCCAGATCAGGGTCTATGACCAGTAACTGGCAAGTTGTACGATCCAGCATCTGGGCAAGCTGATCTTGCGTGGGCATGCCCAGCACCAATCCATACCCTTGACTTTTCCAATCAAAGGCAGGGCGTGGCTGAGCCGTGGATTGAACGGGAAGTTTCAGTGAATCAGGTAAGCCATAACAGAGAATATTTCCACGCTCATTGCTGATGACCATCGAGTGCTCACTCAAAGCCATTCCGAGAGGTGTCCCCTCACAGGAATAACTTGCTTCGATCATCCCTGTATCCAATCGGTAGAGGTTCACTCCGTTTTTGAAACCCGTGACCAGGTAGGTGCTTGTTGTCATCAGGATACTGCATTCACCAATCTCTTTTTTGAAGTGCACGCAATCGGGCAGGTCCATCCGAGCGTCCTCCAGTGTCTTGGAAACGTTCAATATGGACAGTTTCAGAGACTCCTCCTTGGAACTGGAGGGAGCAGTTTTTAATTCACTGCGTAGTGCATTTAATTTCACCTGGCAATCTTTGATCTTTCGATTGGTCTTAAAAAATCGGCCCCGGTCAAGCACTGTTACAAATGGGGACTGATAGAAAACCGAATATTGAGGTGTGACCGCTAATTGAGTACCGCGTATTTCAACAATCCGCTCAGTCGATTGAGTATCAGAAACGCTCAATGTTCCATCATTGCCACGTCCTGCAATCAATGCTTCATCCGCCACCACCGAGAAGGTTCCCCCAACACCAGCAAAACGCTTGATGAAGGAACCATCTTTCAAATCCAGTGCGATTGGGTTACCCCGGCCGGTAGGTATGTAGAGATGCTCAGTGGACGCGACAAGGTAACCTTGAGGAGAATCTGTCATCTTTTGGCGCCAAACCTCCTTTCCCTGGTCAATGCTCAAGGCAAATGCGACTGTTCCTTGCTGAGGGAATAATCCGGCAGTGGCAAAAACAACACCATTTTTTACCACACAGCCCGTTCTGATTGGCCACGAAGAAATAATGCGGCCATTACCGGAAACGCGGCGATCTTCTTGAAAAATGCGACGACTCCATAAAAGATGCCCCTTATCAGCGTTCAAACAATAAACACTGCCATCATCGCTTCCGAAGAATAAACGATCCTCTGCATAGAATGGCGCATATCGAATGGGGCCATTGGTGCAAAAAGTCCAAAGCACCCGTCCTGAAGTCGCCTCTAGACAATAAAGGTGGTCATCCGCAGACGAACCAAAGTAGATCTTTCCTTGCACCATGATGGGTTGGAAAGTCGCGTCGTCTGTTACCCGTGGCATGATGGAATCCAATTTCTGCCAATAACTACGGCGGGCAGGTTGGGGCCACGCAGGTTGAGGCGGTTTCGCTTGATTGAAGGACCAGAGCAGCTTCATATCGGGTCCCAGATCCACATCCACAAAACCGGTTCGTGTGCTGTCAGCCCGATATGCAGGCCACTCCGCAAGTATGCTAGTCGGTGAGAGCATCCACGCAAGGGTCAGGATGAAAACGAACTTTGGAGTGAAGAACTTCATGATTGAGCCAGATGTTACCCGTGTTTAGGGGCATTGAAAAATACTACAATTTCCTCAGGTGAAAACCGCCATCCACGTTGATCACTTCTCCTGTGCTGAAGGGCAGATAATCCAGAGCAATTGCCTTGATGGTTTTACCAATGTCTTGCGGCTGCCCCCATCGGGTTATCGGCGTGAGCCCTTCGGCAATCAATTTATCATACTTTGCCTGTACCGGAGCGGTCATATCCGAGGCGATGATACCGGGACATATTTCATAAACACGGATTCCGTGCTCTGCCAGACGAACGGCATAAAGCTTCGTCATCATTCCGAGTGCTGCTTTGGCCATGCAATAATCAGCACGATTGACAGAAACAGTGTAGGCACTCACTGAAGAAATAGTCACGACCTTGGGTGATTCGACGATTCCTTGTTTGGTTAATTTGATCATCCAATTCGCAGCTTGCTGGGTCAGAAAGAAGGGGCCCTTGAGATTCACGGACATGAGTTGATCAAAATTCTCTTCCTTGGCCTTCAGAATATCTGCACGACCAATGGAAGTGATCCCTGCATTATTAACCAGCAAATCCAAACGACCAAACTGTATACGGGCGGCTTCAACCAGATGATCCCTTTCCTCTGCCTGTGAGACATCAGCTTTGACAGCAAGGGCGGTGATCGAATGACCCGCAAGCTGAGCCGCTTCCTGACAATCCTCCACCGTCTTTTCCGCTGCTTGCTTGTTACCAGCGTAATTGACAACCAGATCATAACCGATCGTGGCCAATTCAAGACTGATACCCCGCCCGATCCCCCGGGAAGCCCCTGTGATAATCGCAGATTTGTTTGCCATAACCAAAAGTATGGAGGAAATCGAAGGACTTGGTCAATCGGGCATCTACTCCAATGAGACCTTAATTTTTTTGAAGGTAACAAATTCATTTTCCAAATGCCCCATATGCAATAGGGTTTTTTCAGGTTTTAAATGAGTGAGAAAGGTGAAATCACATTCCGGGGCGTTGCCGCATCGGGGGGTATCTGTCGAGGGCGTGTGTTCGTGCTGGGCACAAGACACTTGCATGTTCCGCATCGAGTGATCACTGAAGGTGAAATCACCGAGGAATTAAAACGCCTGGAACAATCCATTGTTGCAACACGCAAGCAATTGACAAAGTTGCATCAGAGCTTGCGCGAACAGGTGGATTCTCAAGATGCTGATATTTTCGAAGCCCATCTCCTGGTTCTTGAGGATCAAGCGTTGATCGATGAGACCACCAAGTTGGTTGAATGCGATCTTTGCAATGTCGAATACGCCTACCAGAAGGTCACGAATAAATATGCCAAAGCTCTGGAAAGCATGGAGGACGATTATCTCCGAGAACGGGCGGTTGATCTGCGGGATGTTTCGAACAGGCTTCTCAGCCATTTGCTGGGTCATGCCGAAGAAGATTATCTCTATAGTAACATGAGAGAACCCTGCATTGTCGTCGGGCATGATTTGACTCCGAGTACCACGGTCATGCTTGATCGAAAGATGGTGTTGGGTTTTGCAACCGACGTTGGCAGCAAAACGTCTCATACCGCCATTCTTGCTAGAGCATTGAAAATTCCTGCTGTCGTGGGGCTGCACAATATATCGTCTAAAATAGAAAGCGGACAGGGTATCCTGTTGGATGGGCATAATGGAAAAGTCATTCAAAACCCGAGTGATCAAACTTTATTTGAATACGGCCATGTCATCCGCAAAAACGAAGATCAAGATGCTCGACTTGCCAAGGTTCGCGAATTGGCGGCAGTCACATTGGATGGACATGAAGTCACGCTTGCAGCCAACCTGGATCAAGCTTCCGAAGCAACCGATGTCACAAAATACGGTGCAGAGGGAGTAGGATTATTCAGATCCGAATATCTTTTTCTTAACCGTAGCACATGGCCGGATGAGGATCTGCAGACAGGTGTTTATGCGCAGGTAGCGGAAGCATTGAGCCCAGATCCGATTATCATTCGAACGCTTGATTTGGGCGCGGATAAACTATCATCATTGACCCGGACGAATGGTGAGGAACCCAATCCTGCCTTGGGTTGGAGGGCGATTCGCTACTGCCTCGATCACCGGGATATATTTAAAACCCAGTTGAAATCCATCCTGAGAGCTGGCTCCAAAAGAAACATCAAGATCATGTTTCCGATGATCACTACCCTGAGTGAACTGGATCAGGCTTTGGAGTTGCTGGAGGAGAGCAAACAATCATTGCGGCAGGAGGGTAAAGCTTTTGATGCGGGGATGAAGGTGGGAGTCATGATCGAGACACCGGGGGCAGTCATGATTGCAGACACCCTTGCTTCCAAGGTAAGTTTTTTCAGTATTGGTACCAACGACCTCATTCAATATTCGTTGGCCGTCGATCGAACGAATGACAAAATTGCTCACCTTTACAATCCATCTCACCCGGGCATCATTCGATCCATTCGACAGGTGATCGTCGCCGCCCGCAAAGCGGGAATCCATGTCGGTATTTGCGGCGAAATGGCGGGTGAACCGGATTTTGTGCCGCTCTTACTTGGCTTGGGGGTGGATGAATTGAGCGCTTCAGCTCCCCTGATTCCACAGGTCAAATATTTGATACGCCGATTAAAAATTGAGGAATCAAGAGCCTTGGCCGAACAGGCATTGACCATGCAGTACAGTCACGAAATTCTTGAAGCATCAAGGGCATTGATGCAGCGTGTAGCTCCGGAAATTGTAAATTAAGTATCTTTTTTAAACGATGAAATTGATTATTTTGGCGGCGGGTTACGCCACTCGACTTTATCCACTGACAATCAATCAGCCAAAACCCTTACTTGAGGTGGCTAAGCGTCCCATGATTGAGCATGTGATAAATCACCTGAAAGATGTTCCAGAACTTACGGGTGTCATCATCATATCCAATGAAAAATTCCATGGACACTTTGAGAAATGGGCAAGTGATTACCAGATAAGTGGACAAAACATTCCGATCACAGTCGTTAATGACAAATCAACGGACGAAAACAATCGTCTGGGAGCGATTGGCGATATGGTGTTTGCCATGAATGATCAGTCTGTTGATGAAGACGTGATCGTGGTTGCAGGGGACAACCTATTTAGTCAGAGTATCAGGGCTTTTGGAGAATTTTGCCTGGAAAAGAAAGCTCCCGTTTTAGGTGTGTACGATGTTGGACGTCTGGAAGACACTAAAAAATACAGTGAAGTTCATACTGACATGAATGGCCATATCACGTCATTCGAGGAAAAACCTGAAAATCCCAGCACCACCGTGATTGGTATCGCTCTTTACTACTATCCAAAAGACCTGATTCCTACCATCAAACAGTATGTGGAAGATGGTCATAACGCCGATCAGCCGGGACGTTTGGTACAATGGCTTTACCCGCGTATCCCCGTTTTCACCTGGAGTCTTCCGGGTCTTTGGTACGATATTGGGTCTAAGGAAACTCTGGAAGAGGCCAACCGCATATTTTCGGAATTATGAAAAAACATATAGGAATCATAGGGCTGGGTGACATGGGATTTTCCATGGCCCGGAATATTCTCAAGGCTGGGTATCAACTGACGGGTTTTGATCTGCGGGAAGAGCGGTTGGAGATGCTGGAGGCCTTGGGAGGAAAGCGGGCCAGCTCTCCCGCTGAAGTAGGCGAGGTTGCTGATGCGGTGTTTATCATGGTAATGACTGGTAAGCAGGCTGAGTCCATTGTGAGTGGAGAAGATGGGCTGCTGAAAACAATGAATCCCGGCAAGACGATCCTTCTGACAGCCACCATTGAACCCCATGAAGCCCGCTCCATCGGAAAAACTGTTGCCAAAAAAGGAGTCCATTTGATCGATGCACCAGTCAGCGGGGGGCAGAACGGAGCAGAATCAGGCACACTGGCTTTGATGGCCGCAGCAGAAAAAGAAGTGTGGGATGAGAATCTGGACCTCATGAAAGCAGTGGGTGAAAATATCTTTCATGTCGGTGAGGAAATCGGCATCGGCCAAACGGTCAAGGCCTCTCTCCAAGCTCTGATAGGATGCACATTCACAGCTATCTTTGAATCACTGGTTCTCGGAAGCAAGGCAGGCGTCAGCGGCAAGGTACTTTATGAAGTTTTCAGCGCCAGTGGGGTAAGCAGTCCTCTCTTTAAAAATTGCGCGAAACTGATCATGGACCGAAAATTCAAAGATACAGGAAGCCAGATAGGCACCATGTACAAGGATCTGGGTATCACTATGGACCTGGCCCGTCAAAATGGGGTTCCCATGTTCACCACTGCTGCGGCACAGCAATTGTTTCAATCTGGTATTTCTAAATTCCCGGAAGAGGACAACTGGACCATTACAAAAGTGCTGGAAGAAATCGCTGGAACGGAAGTCAAATGGTAAGAGGAAAAAATCAACAATGAGCAATAACACAGCAAAATTAGGGGTCATCACCGATGGCATCAGCCGGGATTTCGAACATGCACTTGGGGTAATGACCAAGGCCGGGCTTGAATATGCCGAATTACAATTTCTCTGGGACAAGGAAGTAGGGGATCTTGATGCGGATGAATTAGCGCGAGTCAAACGCCTTGTCAGCGATTACGAAGTCAAGGTGGCCTGTATTTCAAGGCATAATTTTGTCGGCATGGGAGTGAACCAGACAGAGGTGGGTGACGAGCAGTACAACTGTCACATGGATGGATTGAAAAGGTGCATCGAGATGGCGCAAGAGCTGGAGTGCCCCAAAGTACGTATCATGAGTTTCCGACGGGAAATGATTCTGTTTGGTAAGGGAGGTGCGGAACATTGGGTCGCCGCCAATGGTGCGTGGGAAAAGCTGATTGAACTCCTTAAGCCACCTGTAGAGCTTGCTGAAAAAGAGGGAGTCCAACTTGTGCTTGAAACCGGCAACAATGCAATGGTTCCCTCCGCTTATCTCGGTAGAAAGCTGATCGAAGATATGGGCAGCAAACATTTGAAGATTCTCTGGGATCCAGGCAACTGCCTTTGTGCTAACGAACCTGCATATCCAGATGGTTGGGAAGCTCTGAAGGGCGGATTCATGGGACATTTGCACGTCAAGGACGCGATCGTGGAGATGAATAAAGCAACCGTCACTTTTTGCCGCATGGGAGAAGGACAGCTTGCAGAAAGCTTTGAACCCATGGCGCGCGGCCTCAAGGAAGACGGTTATGACGGGGTTGTTTCCTTTGAAAGTGTTCATTGTGATGAAGAAGGTAGTTTCGAAGGAGGTTTTCTGCGATCCGTTGAAGCATTCAAACGAATTTTCGGCTGATTCGGTTCACGCATCCTGTCATGGCGTTTGTGAAGCACCAGCTAAGCCGAGGCCTCTTTGGGCTACTTATTCTCGTCATTTTGACGTTGGGAGTTTCATGTGAAAAACAACAGGACATCATCGTTTTCCGTTATTCAAATAGTCAACCCAAGGCAGCATTGCGCAGCCAATCAATGCTGTTTTTCGAAAAGGAGCTTGAGAAGCGCACTCAGGGGCGGATTCAGGTCGAACTTTATTTCGGAGGGGTGTTGGGAAATGAGCGTGAACTGATGGACTTTGTCACCATGGGTGTGCTTCAAGGCACTCGTGGTGCCTATTACGCAGATGCCAATCCAAAGTTCCAACTATTCACGCTTCCTTTCCTTGTCGATGATTGGGATCAGGCCCTGCGATTGATGCAGAGTGAATTCACGGCTGACATAAATCGAAAGGCAAAAGAACGTGGCTTCCACATCCCAGCCACAGGCATATCTCAAGGATTTCGCGCGCACACCAACAGCAAACTTCCCATCACTCATCCAGACGATTTGAAGGGTCTCAAGATGAGGGTTCCACCGCAGGAGGTTTATCTGCGCACGGCACAAGCCTTTGGTGCAAATCCTCAGGAAATACCTGCCGTAGAAATCTACCAGGCCCTAAAGACAGGTGTAGTGGACGGCCAAGATAATCCACCCTCCAACATTTGGGACTATAAAATCCACGAAGTGTCAAAATACCTCACGATCACCCATTATTCCACTGGTCCAGATCCATTAATGGTTCATTTGAAATGGTATGAAGAATTACCTCAGGATCTAAAAAGAATTTTTGACGAGGTAGCACGGGAAACCATGCTGCTGAGCGATCAGTTGAATCGTGAAAAGGAAAAAGAATACATTCAGATGCTCGATGATTCTCTGGAAGTTAATTTTCTTTCCGGAGAACAACTTAAACCTTTTCAAAATGCGGTGAAACCCGTCTACGATTACTTTGTTTCCAAGGGCGATTTTTCTTATGGTGATATTGAATCAGCCAGACGTGAGGCTCGAAACGCCGAAGTAACATCGGTAACAACAGAATCCAGATGACATCAACCTCCACCGAGACAAGCCAAGATTGAAAAACAAACTGATCAAATCCATCGAGATCCTTTTGTCAGGACTGGTGTTCGTCATCTGGCTGACGGTTGTCATATTGGTGACGTTGCGTTATGTCTTCAACAGCTCTATTCCGGGAGCGAATGAATGGATCGTGATCTTATTCGTTTACGCAACCTCCCTGGGAGCGGCTCTGGGATTTGGAAAAGGTGGGCATCTGTCGATCGAATTTGCCGTGGCGAAAGTACCCGGCAGATTACGTTCCTGCATTAATCTATTGCAAACCACATTGCTCTGCTTGCTTCATGCAAGCATTGTTGTGCTGAGTTCTTATTGGATTTGGAAAACCGGACATTTCCTGATGCCCAGCACAGGCTTGCCGCGATGGGTGGCGCAAATCAGCATTCCAATGGGCGGCCTCCTTGGACTGGTTTTTATTTCATTACGTTTTAAGCAGCAGATGAAAAACGCATCACAAGCCAATCCATCTGAAAATGGATCTAAGTTATGACCGTCCTTCTGCTCACATTGGCTCTCCTTCTGCTTTTGGGTATTCCCATAGCTTATGCACTAGGAATGGCCTCTTTGCTTTACTTTGTTGTCGCGCAACCCGAGCTGCTGCCAGTGTTACCTCAGCGTTTATTTGCGGGTATGCAATCCTACGCCCTGATAGCACTTCCTCTCTTCATTTTCATGGGCCAGTTGATGAACTCAAGTGGGATCACCCAACGACTGGTGGATTTGTGCCTTGTGTTCGTAGGAAGGTTTTCGGGTGGACTTGGCATGGTCAATGTCAGCACAAGCATGCTGTTCGGCGGCATATCCGGATCCTCCACTTCAGATACGGCATCCATCGGATCAGTGCTTATTCCGGAAATGAAAAAACGGGGTTATCCACTGAGTTACGCATCAGGAATCACAGTGGCTTCCTCGACGATGGGTATGATTCTTCCGCCAAGTATTCCCATGGTGCTTTACGCCGTTTCAGCGCAGGTATCGGTGGGAAAGCTTTTTCTAGGCGGCATCATACCGGGTCTGATGGTAGGCGTTATGCAGCTCTGCATTGCGGTTTGGATTTCCAAGCGCAACAATTATCCTAAAGAAAATACAGAAGGATCATGGAAGCGTTGTTTCACTGTGGTCAGTCAATCTGTTCATATTTTGATCATGCCTGTGTTTGTCGTGGGAGTAGTGGTTTTTGGTATAGCAACAGCTACTGAGTCTGCGGCATTGGGTGGCTTGTATGCACTGGGCATTGGAATCTTTTTCATGAGGTTTCTAACGCTGAAATCTTTTTACGAATCCTTGCTCTCTGCTGCCAGAACAAGTGCATATATTATGATCATCATTGCTTTTTCTCAGGTGTTTGTATGGATACTTGCTCTGGAAAGAGCACCCGAGAATATGACTCAATTGATGCTTTCTCTAGAACTGACACCTACTTTGCTCATGCTCTTGATCATGGTCATCGTGCTCGTGATCGGTACGGTGATTGACGTCAGCCCAGCCATTCTTTTACTGACGCCTATATTGTTACCGGTCATCACGAAGGCCGGAATCTCACCTGTTTTTTTCGGTGTGGTCTTTGTGGCATCGTTGGCTATAGGCGCCTGCACTCCACCCGTGGGGAATTGCTTGAATGTTTGTGCACTTATTTCAGGTCAGCGAATCGGAACCATTTTTCTGGGAGCACTTCCCTTCCTTTCTGCAAATATCGCCACTCTTCTGGTGATCATTTTCATTCCCGAACTGGTTCTATGGCTGCCGAAACTGTTTCTACCGTGACGGACTGAAGCTTCTCGCTCATAAGCGAAGTATCTCTTCGGCGTGTATGTCGGCGAGCATTTCGACGGTCCGTGTAGCTCCACAATTCCGAAGTGTCGCTGAATCGAAGTTTCCCGTGGCCACAGCCAGTGATTTGGCACCTATGCTTTGTGCGCATTCGACATCGCGCGGTGTGTCACCAATGATCAGAATCTCCTCCGACAGAAGGGAGTCACCTATTACTTGCTTGGCTCGCCTTTCAGCTATGGAGGCGAGTTCATTCCGACAGGCATGATCATCTCCAAATGCGCCCAGCTTGAATCCATCCCACAAATCGAAATGACGTAATTTCACCTCTGCAGCAAGCCGCGTATTTCCTGTCAACAAACCAAGCTGGACCGTTGCATTGTGAGCCGTAAATGCGTTCATTAACTCAAACACACCAGGCAATACAACACCTTCCACTTGAGGCAACAATTCTCCTAACCAATGGGTATAAACATGAAAAAAGGACGATTCCAGATTTTCAGTGGCTTCGATGGAGTGATGATCCAGAAACTCCTTCAGCAGGGATGTGTCCGTTCGACCTGCAAAATCCAGCAGGGCTGCACCCTCTGGCAGATTGAACAGTGTCCCAAAAGCTCGACCAAAGGCCATGCTTCCAGCCCCGGCTGACCGGATCATGGTACCATCAATATCAAATAGAATCAGTTTTATCATCGCACAATGACTTGCAAAAAGGTTGCCAAGACTGTAGAAGATTGACGCCACTTATGCCACCAAAACCCAGCCAAACTGCCGAGGATTACTTGGAGCGTATTCACGAACTCATTGAAGAAAAGGGGTATGCTCGGGTCGTTGACATTGCTTCCTCACTCGCCGTTCGCCAGGCTTCGGTGACAAGCATGGTTCAAAAACTCGATGAACTGGGCTATCTGAATTATGAAAAATACCGTGGCCTCGTTCTAACGGATGCCGGACGCGAAATTGCACAAAGAATTCAGCGAAGGCATGAAATGTTGTCGCGTTTCTTCTCTCTCCTTGGAATTGATGCAGCTACTCAGCAGTCGGATATTGAGGGCATTGAGCACCACCTTAGTTCAAAGACACTGGAAATGCTCACCTCTCTTACTGACTTTTTTGAAAAGAATCCTGAAACTCTAGGGGCATTTCAGAAACATTTTCGACCGGGAGAAAACACCGGGCAAGAAGCTGATGCCAATCAAGAGTCAAAACTACCAGAGAAATGAATCAAATCGCAATCTTGTGCAGGAAAATCCCCGTGGTGTGTGCATGCATTTTCGCCCTCGGCTTTCAAGACAGATTGTGCGGCGGTTCCCTTGACTCGATCATCGATTCCATTGATCCAAACATTTCAAAATGGGCTTCTCTGGTTATCGCTCATAACACTGAAGGCCAAACTGAATTCGATTGGCATTATTACCGCAACAGTCGTGATACTGTTGATTTCTGGCCAGCAAGCACAATCAAAATTTACACCGTCGTGGCTGCTTTGGAATACTTGAACGAACTAAAAAGACCTTTGGATTCTACACTGGTGTTCGAGAGACAAACGGATGATCTTTGGCACTTGGATACGGCACGTACAATGCGTGAGATGATCAGTGAGGTTTTCCGTCGATCCTCAAATGAAGATTATAGCTTGCTTCTTCGATTTGTCGGTATCGATCGAATCAACACTCAATTCCTCACTCCCGAAAAAGGATTCCCTCATTCTGCACTCATGCGGGATTATGTCACACACAGACCGATAGTGTATGAAAACACCGAACCCCAGAGAATTCACATCGTTACTTCCCATCAGGAATCCATGACCATCACCCACACGTGGTCTGGTATCTCTTATGCCGAAGAACGAGGCGCCACGATTTTGAGTTCAAAGACCGGGAACTGTACATCAACCGCTGAACTCGCTGAGTGCATGCGCCGCATCATGTTTCATGAATCCATTCCTGAAGCAGAGCGCTATCAACTGACGAATGCACAAGTGGACGCCATACGTTACGGCGGTGGTGGCCTTTACGGCCTTGAGAATAAAGAAGCTGGGCCTTATGCATGGGAAAGTGATTTAAAGAAAATATTTCCAAATGCACGCTATTTTCACAAAGCAGGCATGATCAGCAATTACACGCTGGATGTAGCCTATATTGCGGATGAGAATTCCAACACGCGCTTTATCCTGAGCCTGGCCGCCAAAACCGGTGACGATGATACCATCCGCAAAATGGCAGGTGCCCTGGCCAGATGGGTGCACTCTCAATGACTGCTGGAGTAATTTGAGATCACAAAGTGAAGTCGACTGATCTTGCCAGATACAGACGGTTGCGGGCCATGATGCAACCATCATAGTTTTCATACTTTCCGCTCATGCTAGCTTGGAATCCCATGAAATCTTGAAGAACAAGCCACCTTTTACTATCCCGCAACCCAGATGAAATATTCCGTGATGTTCAGCAAAAGCTGATCCCGTCAAGATCCACCATGTTGACCTCGAACAAATCCGTATGTTTTTAGGTATGATTGACGTGAACTCATAATAGCTGGATGATTGAATTCATTTTGAATGCGTGACATGATGCTTCGAATGGAGACATTGCCACAAACCAAGGCCTGCTTTGGCTGCGGACATGGGAATCCTGCCGGTGTTTCACTCAAGATGAGAACGGATGGAAAAGCGGTGTATGCCGACTGGACACCTCGTCAGGAACATGCAGGTTTCAGTCACGCTGTACACGGTGGAGTCATTGCAACGGTTATTGATGAAATGATGGCATGGGCCTGTGGAATTCTAGGAGGTAAATTTGCCTATTCTGCCGATATGAAGATCCGCTATCACAAGGTGATCGAACCGGGTATGCAGATCCAATGTATTGGTAATCTTGATGAAAACCGGCGTGGAAAGCTCTTTTTGGCAAGCGCACGGCTCATGATGGGCGGCGCCAAGGCAGCCTCTGGATCAGCCAAGTTTTTTCCATTGAGAGGACATCAGGAATCGATGCTCCAATCCGAATTTGGAAACCAATGGGAGGAAATACAAGGAGCCATGAACAAATACAGGATAGCTCATCCAATAGGAAATGAACCAGAATAGAAGGTTGATATGGATATGCTGGAAAAGGCCATTGGCATTGCACTTAAAGCACATCAGGACCAGATTGATAAGTATGGCCTCCCCTATGTTTTGCATCCCATTCGCGTCATGGCCCGCTTCAGGAACCCGGTTCTCCAGCAAATCGCTATCCTGCATGATGTGGTTGAGGACAGCGCATGGACATGTAAGCAATTGAGGGCTCAAAATTTTTCAGAAGAAATCATAGAAGCTATCGATGCACTCACACGCCGACAAGATGAACCATATGATTCTTTGATCGATCGTGCTGCGCTCAATCCCCTCGCCCTTCAAGTAAAACTTGTCGATTTGGAGGACAACATGGACATTCGCCGCATGAAAGACATAACACAGCAGGACGGAGAACGTTTAAATCGTTATCGCGAAGCTCATGCAAAATTGAGTGCAGTAAAAGAGCAGCAAATAAGTCAAATCTCAGATTAAGGATAAACCATGTTTCGTCCCTGTATCGATCTTCACAATGGCCAGGTAAAACAAATCGTAGGCGGCACGCTGACCGACAAAGGTGACCAGCTGGAAACCAACTTTGTTTCAGAACGATCCAGCGCTTGGTTCGCCAAACTTTATCGTAAAGATAAACTGAAAGGTGGACATGTGATCCAACTGGGTCCGGGCAATAAGGAAGCTGCATGTGCTGCCCTGCGAGCCTATCCTGATGGCCTTCAGATCGGTGGAGGCATTCACGCTGACAACGCGGTCGAATACATAGAATCTGGTGCCTCTCATGTCATTGTCACCTCCTGGATCTTCGAGGGGCCTGTTTTAAGACGCGATCGCTTGGATGCTCTGATGGAAACGGTCGGAACAGAACGACTCGTGCTCGACTTGAGCTGTCGATTGCGAGATGGCTGCTATTACGTTGTTACAAATCGCTGGCAAACCTTTACAGATTTGATTTTGAGTCGTTCTGTTCTGGAAGATCTGGCAGGCTATTGTGATGAATTTTTGGTTCATGGAGTCGATGTCGAAGGTTTATGTGCAGGTGTGGACATGGACTTGGTGAAGAAGCTCAGCAAATGGAGCCCAATCCCGGTCACCTATGCAGGAGGTGCACGCTCGATGGAAGATTTACAATCGGTTCACGATGAAAGCCAAGGCAAGGTGGATCTCACCATTGGCTCAGCTCTGGATATTTTTGGGGGGACGGGTCTGACTTACGAAGAGGCAGTAGGGTTTAACCATAAGCACGCTTGATTAATTGTCTTGTGAGTGCGAGCTGGTTGCACCCTCATGTTCGAGCGCGGCGCGGGGTGCATCTTTCTCAAGGCAGTATAGATATTTTTCGCCCCTCAAGAATAATTGGGTTCCCACCAGTGCAGGCGAAGCACTGAAAGCGTCGTTGAGTCGGTTTACCGAAAGAAGTTTCGAATCGTCCGCATTACTCATGACAAGAGTGATACCTTCTCGACTCGTGATATAAATTCGATCAGACGCACCGACTGGAGATGCGAATAGAACCCTGACCAATGGCAACCGATAGGGACCACCCAGGGGTTCGCCTGTCATGAGATCCACGCAGGATAGAATTCCCTGAAGATGCCTAAGAAAATAAAGTTTGTTGCCGTAAAGTAGCGGACTGGGAACATAAGGAGTCAAGCGGTTCATGCTCCAGACAATTTGATTCGTATCTGTTAAATCACCCGTGGCACCTTCAAGCCGTATCGCCAGCATGGCCTGCCAGTCGTAACTGTTGGATGCCACCAGCAGACCATGTCCGGCAACAGGAGTTGCAACCACATTGCGAGAAAGACCACCGCATTCCCATATTACTTTCCCGGTCAGCAAATCATACGATCGGATTTTACCCGTCGCACTCACAATAACCTGAGGCTTACCAGACTGCTCAACGATCAAAGGCGTGGACCACGAAGTTGCCTCATTTCGTGATACTTTCCATATTTCACTGCCATTCGATTTATCCAAACAATATACAGCTGACTCTCCCTCGTGATCCCAGTTCACGATCAGTCTATCATCATGTAAAACAGGCGAGGAGCCTTCCCCATGAGCGTGTCGAGTCTGCATTTGACCGAAGTCACGTTCCCATATGAGATCACCCTGCATGCTCAATCCGTAAAGACCATGCGACCCGAAAGACACGATGACATGCTCCCCATCCGTAACGGGCGAGGCTGAGGCTAAACTTCCGGTGTCATGACCGCCTTCATGCGGAAAGGTACGATGCAGATCACGCTGATAACGGAGTGAACCATTCTGACGATTGTAAGCCAGTAAACTGAATAAATGGTCTTTTGATACAGGGAGATTGTCATGAGCGCCATCGGCTTGATTATAAATGGGCGGCTTTTCAGGTCCAACAGGAATCGCGCAAGACACGAAAACGGTATCCTTCCAAACGACAGGAGTCGAATGCCCCTTTCCGGGAAGCGAGGATTTCCATCGAATATTTGACTCCTCCGACCATTTCACAGGAGGATTGGCTTTGGGCCCAACCCCATTGTTCAAGGGGCCGCGCCATTGCGGCCAATACAACAAAGGGTCCTCTGCTACAAGTGACCCGCAAAAAAAGCCCAATAGCACAAGCCGCTTCATTTGGAATGGGTCCCAGCTATCGCTTCTTTTTGTACTCTCTCCAGCGACAGTAAGTTGGATACATAGGTCCATGATCCCATATGCAAATGCTCAGCAGTCCATTTGAGAGACATGGTTGTTCGTTTTCGTATTTGAGCAGCCAGCTTGATTTTAACTGGATCGCCTTTGCGCATTTGTTTTAGTTGAGAAACAGAAAGCTTTTCTCTACGCAAGAGTTCGTTGAGCAAGTCTGTGGCTTTCATTCTCTGCGATTCCCTGAAAATGACTCCTGACTGAGCTTCATTTTCATCCGCTGCGGCATCTAATTTTCCCAGAAGCTCCCTTCGATTGGCTTCTTCTCCATAGAACCAGCCTTTTCGAATGGCCTCGTAGTCCTGAAGCGAGCCAGCAAGTTCTTGCAGTTTCCTGTCTTCCATTAACAATTCGAAGCGATGACGACCTGACATATTATCCGTTTGAATACCTTTTTCTCCCATCAATGGCCGTGGCTCCAGCCATATGGGACGCTGAGTGGGTTCAAGAAGGTAAAGCGGGTAACTGCTCCAAGGGTAATCTTTGAGCGCCTGCTCTCGAGTTAATAGATTGGAACGTACGGGATTCAAGTGGATGTAGTCGCAAACCTTGTGCAAATATCTCGTATTGCTTCCGTCGACGATCAGAGATTTGTATCGACCTGCAAAAAGGTGGCCTACGCGCTTATGCCGTTTGTTAAAACGGGTGGAATAGGTTCCAAGAAGCCACTTCATACCCGCAACCAAATTGGGCTGAGGTGTTTCAAGACAGAGATGAAAATGATTGCCCATCAGGCAAAATGCGGTGACGCGCCAGCCTGTTTTTTCGCAAGTTTCGCCTAATGCCTTGATGAACATTTTGCGATCCTTTGCATCCAAAAAGATGTCTTGCTTGCCATTGCCGCGGCTCATCAAATGATAAACAGCCCCAGCATATTCGACACGGAGTTTTCGAGCCATGGTTTTAAATTACTACCCAGCGAGTCAGGCGTCAATAGTAGGGACTGACCCCTAATATATTTAAGAATGGCATGAATCTTGTTCATATTCACTTACGAAAAGCACTTGAAGTTATCAACCGACCCCCAAGGGTCTGCAGGAGTCATGTGATGAGATTTAAATATGCGCAAGAGAGAGTTCGCCAATTGAAGGGAAGCCTTGAACCAACAGAAAGTTCAGCCGTAATCGATTGGCCTATCATGGACCAAAAGGACAAGGAATTGAAAATTAAACAGATTCAATCTGCCCGGAGTGAACAGATCGAGCTTCAGCTTCGCAAATGCGAATCGCATTCAATCCATCTTCAGGGGTGACAACGCTGGGCCGCTTGTTTTGATTAATGCAGTCCACCAGATGTTGGATTTCCCCGGCGTAGCCATCCAAACCTTCCATCTTGATCGTACGACTTTCTTTAGAGGCTTCAAACACTTTCAAGGCATCATCACCCCGAGCAATGTCATAATCGACGGTGGCATTTTCAAAAACGGCGTTGTAGGCCATATTAAAACCAAATCCGGGTGTCATCGCCCAACTTCCCTCCGCGGAGATACAGGCACCTGAATCAGTCATGTATTGTGTCACGACATGATCGACAGCACCGCTGACTTTGGTAAACCCGGTGGAAAAGACGGCCTTGGGCACACCAAAACAGAACTGCACAAAATCCGTATCGTGAATGTGGAGGTCAAGAAGGGCTCCTCCTGATTTATCTCCATTCAGGTAATTCTGCTGACTCCAAGCCGGCGGTTCCGCAATTCGTCGGAAACGAACTCCCAAAACTTTTCCGTAGGTGTTCCCGTCGATGGCTTTTTTCAAAAAAGCCCATTCCGGCCAAAAGCGCAAGCACATGGCGGGCATGAAATGCGTTTTGGGTATTTGCACTGCTTTGACTAGTTTCTCGGCCTCGTCAAGTGTGCGCGTGATGGGTTTCTCACAAAGTACGTGCTTGCCTTTGTTCAGGGATCGAATCGCAAGGTCAGTATGGGTGTCGGTGGGAGAGCATATGTCAACCAGCTGAAGCCCAGGGTGATCAAGGAATGCATCGACATCTTTGTATCCCTTGATTTTTGCCATGTCCAGTTTGACTGGCTCTTGGTCACCGACATTTCCAAAAACATCGCTCAAATCCCCGTCCAACCTTCGTCCACTTGGGTTACAAACGGCCACTATCTCCACGTCTTCAAGTTGACGATAGGCCTTGATATGGGCCACGGACATGAAACCCAATCCAATGATACCTGCCTTGACTTTATCCATGATCTCGATGCGTCAACCTACCAGGTCGCTGACATAGTTTTTTGCTGCAAGAATATCTTCAACACGCTGCTCACCTGCTTCTCGCTCGATAGCAAAGGTGCCTGTATATTCAAGTTGATTAAGAGTGGCGAAGAAATCCTTCCAATCCACCTCACCAGTCCCGGACTGAACCTCTTCACCCCATTGACCGACCTCGATGGTGCGCGTCGCATCTTTGATGTGACACTGTTTAAGATAAGGCGCCAGAACCTTGAGTGCCTCAATAGGGTCTCCCTTGTCGTAAAGGATCATGTTGGCAGGATCAAAATTGACACCCACATTGGGCAATGCGAGTTGATCAAGGAAATCTTTGAGTGTTTCAGCGGTCTCCTGACCTGTTTCAAACCCAAGGTCCATTTCATTTTCAGCGAAAAGTTCACCGATTTGACGAATTCTATTCATCAACTTGGCAAACGCTGGATCACTGGGCTCATGCGGGATTTCTACCGCATGAAAAGTAACGAGTTTCAAACCCAGGTCTTTGGCAACAAGGATATTCTCTTTGAAATTGGCAAGGTTTTCAGGCCAGGTAGAATCGGGGACCACGCCTCCCGTTTCCTTGATGGCCTCCATGGTCGAGTAATCCTCTCCGACCGTCACCATCATACCAGAAACTTGGGAAATACCGGATTCGCGGCACAGATCTCCATACCTTCCCCAGATCGCAGGGTTTTCCCGTATGGGATCCAAGGCAATCTGTACTTTTGAAATACCTATCGTTTTTAAGTGAGCAAGCAGCGCTTCGGGCGTTTCAGGCTGGAGAGACCAGGTACAGACGGCCAATCTATCTTCAACAGACAATGGTAAACTCATAAGGAATGACTCAGGGTTAATTACCTACATTTTCCTTCGCATTGAGAAGAGAAAGCACTTTGTCCGTCAAATCATTGGAACCATCGTTATAGAGAATGATCGGTGTTTCAGTTTTTGCTACCGCAGCCGTATCAATGACCATCGACAAACCGTCTTTTTTTGCAATTTGAGCGATTTTTTCACGTATATCCCGCACGATGTTTTTCTTCATGCGAGCTTGTGTTTCGGCAATCTGAGAGCGTGTGGTGTTGTCGTAATCGGTAATGTCTTTCTCCAAACCGCGCACTTCGACAAGTTTTGCGTCCGCTTCCTTGCCTCTCTTCTGGCGCTCGGAGGTTGAGAGAGCACCTTCGTCGGCGCTCTCACGCATTTTGCGGTATTCTTCATTGATCGCCTGATATTGCTGGATAAGCTTTTCCCGACGTATCTGGTAGTCCTTACCCTGCGTCTGAAGATTGTCCGAAATCTGTTTTGTCTTCCAGTATCCGTCAAAGACTTTTTGTAAATCAATGGTGGCAATCTTGCCCTGCGCCTGAGTTAGCGGACTTGAAATGATTCCAAGTAAAAGAGCGAGCGATAGGATGGTTTGTTTCATCTTATTTTATCTGTCGTTGTTATGATCAATGGAAGCTAAGGAGGAAATGTTGCTCAAGTTGAGACATTTCCTCAATGATGTTTTC
>JBDQII010000020.1:0-21173 GCA_040264395.1 Verrucomicrobiota bacterium | reverse complement strand
TTCTTTATGCGTGGAATCTGAAAAAATAGATTGTCGGAGTCCGTCCGCGCCCGTTTCCCTTTGCGGCACAAAAAACGAGCGCGGAACATATCAAAGACTATCCACAAATGTCAATGTCCGAGTTCAAAACAGATTCAAGCGCGATCACCTTAACAACAGATTTCGGCACCTCCGATTGGTTTGTAGGGGTCATAAAAGGTGTCATCAAAACTATAAATTCAAGCGCACAATGCATCGATATCACGCATCACATCTCCCAGGGAAACATCAGGGAAGCAGCCTTTGTATTGAAGCAGGCATTGTCCTGGTTCCCTCATAAATCCATTCATTTGGCCGTGATTGATCCCGGTGTAGGCACCTCCCGAAATGGATTGATCATCGAAACGGAAACTCACTTTCTTGTTGGACCCGATAACGGCATTTTCAGCTGGGCCCTTCTCGATATGGAAATAGTCCGTATCATTCGGTTAGATGCTACAAAATTCAACAGATCCATCAGCAACACTTTCCATGGCCGCGATTTGTTTGCGCCCGCTGCAGCAAGGCTTTCCACGGGAGAAAATCCATTGAATCTCGGAGAACAGATTCACTCCATGATTCAAATCGACTGGCCCCAGCATGAGGTAACAAACGACGGCTTTCTGGGTCAGGTTCTTCACAAGGACAGATTTGGAAATTTAATCACCAATTTACCAGGCGCATGTATTTCAACTGACGACATAAGGAGATCGTTTGAACTTCGTAGCCACGGCAAGGTTCTACCAATAGAAATACACTCAACTTATCACCACGCTTCATCGAACAAGCCTGCACTGGTATCCGCATCCACTGGCTTTCTTGAGTTTGCCATAAAAGACGGAAGCGCTGCGCACCAACTGGGCTGGGAAACAGGTCAATCCTTTGAATTGATCCGTTAACTCCACTGTCCATGCAGGAAGCACTGAATTCGGTCAACGATCTTGCCCAGGTTGAAACGAGGACGTTTGTCTGAGCTTTTCCCAAAATTCCTTTTCTTCACTGGAAATACTTTTGGGAATATCCACCTTGAGTTGAACATGAAGATCCCCTTCACGTCCATCGCTTGAAGGAAGCCCCTTTCCTTTGAGCCTTAATTTCTGGCCGTTTTGACTTCCGGCAGGAATCCTGATTTGAACATGACCGCGCAAAGTAGGTACTTGTAATTGCCCTCCGAGCACGGCGTCCCATGGAGCCAAGGCCAAATCAAATAGCAGGTTCCCATTTTTAACTTTAAAATCAGGATGACGAGCATATCTAACGATAAGAAACAGATCACCCGCCCTGCTTCCTCCACGGCCCATTTCACCTTTTCCGGCCAATCGAAGTTTTTGCCCATCGACGACACCTTTTGGAATTTTGACTTTGAACTGTTTCGGAGCACCAGACCCACCACGATCTCGCAAAGTGATGGAACGAATGGAACCATTCACCACTTCTTCCAGAGTAACCATGATATCAGCCTGCACATCAACCCCTCGGGCCTGGCCTGGATGTCCTCCGCCGAAAGGTGAATGTCCGCGGCCTCCACCGAAGAATTGCTCAAAAAAGTCACTGAAACCGGTACCGCCTAAATCAAAGTCAAAGTCAGGTTGCCCACGACCTGGCCCCCTGCCTTGCCAACCCGGTGGCGGTCTAAATCCTCCGCCCTGTTGCCAGTTACTGCCTAAAGTATCGTATTTTTGGCGCTTTTCTGGATCACTGAGAACTTCATATGCTTCATTGATTTCTTTGAATTTATCCTCGGCACTAGGATCGTTACGCGACACGTCAGGATGATATTTTCGCGCAAGCTTTCGGAAAGCCTTGCGAATATCGTCCTTACCTGCCCCTTTGGGCACTCCTAAAGATTTGTAATAGTCTTTATATTCCACGTTCTTTTGTCGGTAAAAACTGCATCAACCAGAAAGGTAAATCAAGGGATCATCCTGAATCTAAACAATTCGAGTGAAGTTTCACCAAAACTGCCAGGCGCCTTGGATGGCAACGTGAGAACCTAATAAAAAATTGGTAATAGCGTGCGCGGTGATGGCATCTCCCAATCGGTTTTTACGAATAACCAACCATTGGTAAAGCAATCCACATAATATACCCGACAACCATTCATTGTGAGCCAAACCGAATAATGCAGAAGTTCCCAGAAATGCGCCCCAATGCATTTGCCCCAAAGGTATTTTATCGAAATGAGCTTGAACAATGTATCGGTAAATAGTGGATCGATAGAATACTTCCTCAAGAGGAGGCACCACAACGGTCATTCCGAATATCCGGACCACAACAAACAACCAGGCCAACGCAGTACCTTGACCGAAAAGGGCATGAGGATTCCAGACAAAGGCATCTTCTTTGCCTCCTCCACCGAAATCGCTTAAGTGCGGAAAATAAGGATCCAACCCTACCCATAGCGCATAAACGAGAATACCTACAGCAATGGCTTCCCAGCTAAAATTCCACCTCATCTCTTTCACTCGAGGCCACATCCAGGCTATCAATCCGATGCCCACGACAGATTTAATCAGATAGAGCCAAAAGGCGGAACTATCCCCAAACTGCCCCTGACCACTGGTCAGAATGAGAAAGAGGATGAATGGTGCCATTCGCACCCCCATCGGAGAATTTACTAATTTTTGGTAGAGGGATGGTTGAGACATGTATAATAAAAAGGGCAATCAATGAAAGAGACTGTATCGCGGCGCATGGAAAACTAATATTAATAATCAGCACCGCTTGCACTAAGTTTGGTAGATTCTCTCCACGCCTGCAAAGCGGATTTGAGCTGTGCGAGCTTGTCTGGTCTTTTCTCCGCAAGATTCACGGATTCAGAAATATCTTCATTCAAATCAAACAAGTAATCCGTCTTCCCCTGATCGGGGCTGTAGTATTTCATATTGCCTCGCATCCAGGCCACTTGTTTGGCCGATTGAAATCCTATCTCTCGTTTCATGAGATCATCGCCACCTTGATTCTTGTCTGAATATATCAGGCGCTTGAGACTTGTTCCATCGTAAGGCCGATCAGGCAGATCGACACCTAACAGATCGGCAATGGTAGGCAGAAAGTCACTCGTGACAGCTGGCACGCTGGAACGTTTGCCCTTTGAAACCGTACCTTGCCATTCAAGAATAGCCGGCACGCGCACACCACCGTCATGCAGGCTGCGTTTGCGCCCTCTCAAAGGCCAGGCTGATCCCGGCGCCTGAAAACTATTCCCTTCGGGCCCATTATCGGCACAAAACCAAAGGATCGTATCATTGCTGAGTTCCCAGTCATTGAGAGCCTTTCGCAATCGCCCTACTTGGTGATCTAAAGCGGAGATACAACCATAATAATGTTTATGGTAGCCACCTAGAGTATCATATGGAGCTGTCCAACGTTTCCCTGAGACAACCGGTAAATGAGGAGCATGAAACCAAATAACCGTGAAAAAAGGTTGATCTCTATGCAAATTATTTTCGATAAACTTCAGCGCTTGATCCATGATGACTTTCGAATCATCCCCATCCAGCGGTTCCTTTACTTTTCCTTTGGGAGTCCAATAGGCAGTTTCATACGGGGCGCGCTTGTTAGCTGAAACAGGGTCCCACCATTTACGGTTGTGTTTAGGTGGTGCCCATAATGGATCCCAGGTTGGTGTTTTGGCTTCTGTGCTGAAAAAGGTATCAAATCCATGGTCCGTTGGTAGCGCAAAATGCTGTTGATTGCGATTCCCCCCCCTATTGGAATCGCGCCCGGTTTTGGTCAGTGTTCCCAGGTGCCATTTACCGAAATGACCGGTTTGGTATCCTTGGCTTTTCAACATTTCTGCCAAGGTCCATTCTTCTTTTAGAAGGTGGCCAACATTGGCAGTGAAGATACCATATCGGTAAGGATGCCTTCCTGTGAGGCATGACCCTCGCGTGGGACTGCAGACGGGAGCCGCTGCGTAAAAACGATCAAAAACCAATCCATGGTCCGCCATCTCATCAAGTGCCGGAGTCTTTACCACTTCATTGCCATTGAAGCCTGTGTCAATCCACCCCAAGTCATCCGCCATCAGCAGGATCACATTAGGAGGCTTGGCTTCACAGGGAAGCATCCACATAGCCAGGCACAGCAGAAACGCCCTTTCCACTCCTATCAAAGCTAGGTTTCTTACATTCCGCACATGAAACGACTGTAAATAAAACGTAGCCTGAGACGATAATTCCACTTGTCCATTGTTTGAATCTGTCATACCTGTGAACTGCTGAAGGGAATCTTGAAAGCAAGTTCATGATGAAAACAATACTAAAATACTCTATCTTACTTACACTGACAACTTTGTTGACTTTGACGACTCAAGCAGCGGATCTGGATCGTCTGGCAGGCAAGTGGGCCGTCGAAAAGACCAACGATGATGGTCAAAAATTCACGCAAATCATTGAAATAACAGGTGCTAAATTCAAATTCTGGATACAAACCCCGGAGGGTCAGACGATGATTTATGCCACTGGTGAAGCCAAGACGGAAAAAGTGGGAGATCTCCGTGTATTAAAATTAACGGATATCAAAGCGGGTGACAGCGAAAATAACATTGCAGATATTTACGACGATCGCACCATCGTTTATCGAACAGGATACCGAACACTGACTCTGGCAACGAATTTTGAAAGTTACCGGGACGAAGAACCCTCTTTGGATGTTTACAAGAAACAAAGCTGAAAAAGACTAATTCCAATCATTTAAATAAAGCCTGACTGGATGATACCGGTCGGGCTTTTTTTTATTCAGGACATCAGAGCATGATGTTCTGTCTTTTATTTCAGACGATAAAATTTCTGGCTATTGGAGCCCTCTGTATCATCAACCCAGTCAATGGATCCAGTGGCCCCTAAATCAATTTTATTTTGAGCCACCTGCCATTCAGTGAGATCAGATGAAGATTCCAATTGGTAAATGGAATTAGGCTCCCCTTGAAGCCGAATCACAAACCCTCCATTAGGTAAATGCCCCAGAGGCAAAAGCGTTGGAGGTGAGGGTGCTTCTTCAATAACTTCAATGCGGTAATTATCAAAGACCATGAAGTTATCACCAGGAGCTTCAGGCTTGAAGATGGCCCAGACCGCATCAATATCACTAAGGTCGCGTTTTAGATTTTGCGTACTCACCGGCAGATCTTCTACCAGAAGCACATCACTCGCCCATGCAGACCATTTGTTAGCATCGAAATCGACATCTAACCGCAAGTCGTAAAATGTATCGTTATCAAATTCAAAACCCGAAGCTTGCAGTGGCTCAGCATCATCCAGTGCATAGGATATCGCCTTGGTTTCATTGTCAAAATCAAGAGAAAAGAGCCTGAATCCCTCAGTGTTATAAATACTCCACCTGAAATTATCGCGCTCCCCGTTGGTAGAATCCAGAATCCCGATAGTAACCGTAAACCGAACAAGTTGACCTCCGCGCTCGTCAGGTTCAAAACCCAATGGCTGCAGCAAGCTCAGGAACTCAACACTGGTCTCCTGCTCAGGTTTGACAAATCCGATATAAGCCTGCTGTCCTTCGCCCTCCAGAAATTCGGTCAACAAACCGGATGATCCATCATTGGACATTTCCAGAAATGCATCTCCGCCTGCAAACCCAATCCAGCCATTTTGACCTATCAGATCCGTTTCCGTTGAATACCCCTCTTCTTCCTCAAAGGACGTTTCGTAGAGCAATCGGGTGACCTTGCCGTCCGATTGACCAGTCATGGTTGTAACCAAACAAATCAAAAGGGCTAACACTGACAATCGTCGTAAATCGTTCATGATGCTGCGTCCCGATTTAGGTGTTTACCGACCTGGCCGACTAGGCCTACTGGAGGCAGATGATTTGTTTGAAGAGGATGAATGATCCGTAGAAGACGAACTGCTCGACGGCCGACTTCCGCTTGCAGGAACAGATGACCTGAAGGATGGAACAGAGCGGGAGGAAGGAGACGGCATCGACCTTTGACGCACGGATCCACTGGAAGATCTAGAACTCGAGGGAGCAGGCCTTGAAATGCTTCGCGATGGCTGAGCTTGTGACCTTGGAGCGATGCTGCGACTACGGGGGGCTGGAGTAGATCGAGACCTCATAGCTGGACGCCGAGACAGTTGAGGTGAAAGTCGATTGTAGATTCCTGGCTCGCTTCTGGTTCGGTTCGGCTGAACTCTGACAGATGGTCGACTTGAATTTCTGGGTGAAAGGGTGCGTGGGCGGGAGCTGACGGATTCAGAAGCAGCTCCTGATCGTGAACTAATAGTATTGCGTCTTTGGGTTGTGCTACTTGACCGAACAGTGTTGCTTGGGCGAAGCTTTGCTGCTGGCTTGGCATAAACTGGCCGCGCACTTTGATCTGTTTGAGAAGTGCGACTCGACACTGTATTTCTGCTTGGTTGCACTTTGCCGATGCGACTACTGCGTGAAGAAATACTGCGCGAAGTCGCGGGCCTTGAGCTCGTTTTGAGCGAACTTGAACTTGATGGGCGCTTCAAGTGAGCTTCACCGGATCGATTGCCAGCATTCCGATTAATGCCGCCAACAGATGGACGTTTACTCAATGATGAAGTTGAAAGCAGAGAATCGGAGGAACCGCGATTCAGCGTGATGCGTTCGGACTTCTTTTGAGGGCGTACCATTGCTACCCGGCTTGATTGCTTGTTCAGGATTCGCTGTGGAACTTTACTGGACTGCTCAGGAAGCTTGGGACGGAACACCGGCAAAGACTTGACTTTGCGTGAGTCCGTAGATGCCAGACGTGTATTTTCAGCAGAGGAAACTTCCTTTAATGGAATCCGTTTAATTTCCTGAGTGTTGCCCGCTGCAATTCTCTCAGGCGTGATACCATTGTTGATCACCGTATTGTTGTTCACGATATTGTAATTATTGACAACAGTCGTCCGATTATAAATATTGCGAGACTGATCAGGGCCAAGACCGTGCCTTCCCAGGCGATGGTGGGTGAAATGCCGGCGCGAGACGAAAGCATAGTGGGTGTATCCAAGACCGAAACCGAAGCCCAGGGAGACACGTGATCCTAGGTAGGTGAATCCGACACCGCTTTGATAATAAGCAGCGGGAGGCAAGGGAGCCCAGCCACAATAGTCATTTGAATAACGCCAAGTCACCCACGAGGGGCCCCATACCGTATCGGGAGCCCAAACCCAGCCGAAAGAAGCATGACGGGTCCAGCGACCGTAGTGGAAAGGCGCCCAGCCCCAGGAGTAGTTGGAATGCCAATACCAACCTTGATCGCTATAAATCCATCGGCCATTGTCATAGTAAGGCCGCCAGTTCACATTGGCGACAGCCACGGTGGGTCTCCAGCACCACCCATAATCGGCAACATGCACCCAGGCTCCGTATGGGGCCAACTGTTCATGGAAATATTCATTGGTTACGACACGTGTTTCGGAAACTGTCGTCTGGGGCGCAGGTGATGAGGTTGGAGGATTTGTTGCATATACGGGTTGTTGATTGCTGGACACTGCCATCGTATTTTCGGCAACAGACCTTGCAGGCTCGGCCAGAGTCGCTTGTTGCGCATCGGAAGCGTTATTAACACTGACAGCAGGTTCGCCAGTCAGATATGCATCTCGTTGAATCATAGCACTCAACACCTCCTCGACAACTCCAATATCCTGCAGATATACGATTTGATCGGCAGTCAGGTTGAAAGGATATTTGGAGTGATCCACAAATGTGAGCATGACTGATTCGTCCACCATGGATTCATGAAGCTTGACCAGTTCCCGTGCCGTTGGACTCAGTTTCATTGGATCAGGCGCTTGAATGGTAACTGCCTTTTTTTCTGCAGGCGGCTCTGGCATGGAGACAACTTGCAGATCAGGAGCAGCTTGTGCGCTTGGCTTTGTTGTGACCACTTCTCTCACCACGTGAGGGCGGGGCCCATGGTGAACAACACTGTGGCGTGAACGTGTCTGGCAACCAACCAAGCTGGGAATCAACAGTAAACTGAACAACAAGTGCAAACGCATGGATTTGAGTAACAATTTCATATCTTGCCTCTATAAAGATTATCGTATCATTTTGTAGTAACCGTAACCATGAGCAAATCATTTAAGGTGCTTTAGTTCATCGAAGCCCTGCGACGAATACCTCAGGCCGGATATTATACCAAGCGAGAGCACGCCTCGGAAGGGGACACATAAATTTATTTTTTCTTCCTCACCCGTATTTCGCTTTAAGATCAAATGAATATCATCTGCCGAATTATTTGATGAGATTACTATCATCACAGCATTTTACCAAACTCTCAATGGAATTCAGAGTCGATTGAACCTTACCCTCCTCATTCAAATGCCACCAAAGATAAGTGCTTTGGGCAATATCTCTAGTTTACCATTGCTCACTTTAATGGCAAAATGACCGTTGTTATGGATATCCAATACGAAGCCATGCCTGCAGTGCTGACAGATGAGGAGCTTGCAGACCTCAGGAGAGCTCGATATCTGTTGGAACGTCCAAGTTTTGCTTCTCGTTTGACCAGAACCCTCGGCAAACCCATCGAAGGGATCTTCAATCAACTTCCACTTGGTTGGAACCAAGCTATACATCGCGCTTCGGGTTCCGCACTTTCCAAGGCAACACGGGTAGCCACATGGACCATGCTCAACCGCAAGGGGAAAGCTTCTACAGAAGGAGCCCATCAATGCGCAGTTATGATTTCAGGAGGACTGGGAGGTTCTTTGGGATTGGCAACCTTGATGTGGGAATTACCTGTATCCACCACTTTAATGCTGAGATCCATCGCAGATATTGCAAGAAGCGAAGGACATTCGTTGAGGGATCAGGCTACAAGAATATCCTGCCTGGAGGTGTTTGCATTTGAAGGGAGAAAGTCCAATGGTGATGATCCGGACAAACACTATTGGGCGGTTCGCCTTGCCCTGGCCAAGGCCGTTTCTGAAGCTGCAGCGTTTCAATTCTCGAGTCGAGTTACATCAAAATCAATACCTGTAATGACGAGACTCATAAGCGCCGTAGCCTCAAGGTTCGGGATCATGGTTTCCGAGCAGGTCGCAGCCAAGGCCATTCCAATCATTGGTGCAGCAAGTGGCATGACGATCAATCTGATGTTCATGACTCATTTTCAAACGATCGCCAGAGGTCACTTCGTGATCAAACGATTAGAAAAAAAATACGGTACTGAAACCGTGCGAGAGCTCTATGATTCCATAGCCATGCCATATCAGGTGGAAAAATGTTAGGCCTTCAAAGAATCGGCCGTCCCCTGAGGCTTTTCCAGGCAAGGCAGGGTCATCCACACCCACAGTGTTCCCATCAAGCACATGCTGCCAAAAATCAACACCAACCAACTGACAGGGATGCCGTGTAATGTGGAGACCAATAGTCCGATCAGAATCAGGAAAAACCCAATGACGCTGTTACTGATTGAAACGTAGTCGGTTCGCTTGTTACCAGATCCTAAATTGATCAAAAAAGTTTTTCGCCCAACCCTTACTCCATCATGAGCAAAGATGAGAAGCATGTAGCAGGCAGGAAAAAGACACATGGTCATTAAACTTTCATGAGCCATTCTTATCGTGAGCAGCAGAGATATGCTGGAAAGCCCAGCAAGAAGCGACGCAAGCATGAGAACCCGGCGACTTGAAATATCCGCCATTCCACCCCATATCCAACCGCTCATCATGGAAGCCGCAGCACCAGCGAAAACGAACCCGCCCAGCTGCCCCATCTGCGGTCCACCGACAAATTGAGAATACAGAACAATGTATGGAGCAATGAGCGCCGACCCCGTCATCAAGGCACGTGCAATGACAAAGTTCCTGAAGTCCCGGTCTCGAGAAAGCAGTTTCACCGCATGTTTTAATTGATGGCGTCCGCTCCTGGGAGATTCCATTTCACCTGCCTTTTCTTCGATACTTGCATAAAGAAACCAAGCCAGCCCCCAGCAGAGAACAGCAATGAAAAGAGGAAGCAGGAGCAAGCCACTGCTTTTATCATCTTGTAAAAAAAAGAAACCTGCCGCACCAAAAAACAACATCAGCACACCGGACCCAGATGTCGCAAGACCATTAACCCGCCCTCTTTGAGCCTTGGCAATCGTTTTACCAAGGACATCCTTGCCAGTAATGGAACAAAGCGCGCGGCCTAAAGAAAAGACAACCAAACAGAGCAGCAAAATACCGCCACCCAACGCACCTTTAAGTTTCCAACCGGCAAGAAGCATGGCAAGAACGCTCCCACCCTGCACACCGGCCCCCAGCAACCAGACAGGCTTGCGATGAACTTTGCCGCGAATCCAGCCGGCCATCAAAAATTGAGGCAGCATCGAGAGTGATTCACGAACGGGAACCAACCAGCCTATCAAAAATACCGGCGCTCCCATGGCCCCCATCAACCAGGTAAGTACAGTCTTGGGATTGGCCAGTTGATCCGCTGTTTTACTGAGAAGCATCGTGGTGAGTTGTTTCACCAAATTCCCTGACCATTCAAATCTCTTGGATGAATCGCTCATGTCTTTACGCTTGCACGTTCTATCCATCGCACGAGGAAAAAGGAAATCATATTTTGAAGCCATTTGACCGGGCCCATAACCTCTTAAAGACGGGATTTTTTCTTGACTGAGGTATATATTAACCGGAAAAGAGATGAATGATCAGCCAAGGAATTCGGTTTACCGCCGCTACAGGCATATCCATAATCTTGTCAGCCACTGGATTCACGCAGGAAATCCTTCCACTCGAAGGAGCACCGGAAACGGGTAGCGGACTGGACGGCAGATACTGGCAAGCAGGCATAAAGACTATCGATAATCTAGATGACAAGGGTGGAGACAAAGATATTGGCTTGAAAATCATCCGAGCAGCACATCCCAGTGGAACGTTCACGGCAACCGGTTTGAGCTACCAGGGAGGCAATGATTTAACGACTATTCAGGAATGGCTTCAATCTGATGCAGATTCGTATCTGGGAATTGATGGCAACATGGATGATGGGTTGCTGAGCTTCACTGGCTATCTTCGCATTGAATCTCCAGGTGAATTGGACATACGTTCTGAATCCGATGATGGATCCATCATTTGGATCGCTGGCACACGTGTCGTAGATAATGACGGAAGCCACGGGGCACCCGGACCAGCCCCAGACGGAATTTATGATTTCGAAACAAGCGGGCTTTATCCTATCGAGGTCGCCTGGTTCAATGGTGATTGGACAAACGATTCCGGTGACCATGGCGGGGCCAACCTCAACATACTGATAGATGGAGAACCCGTAATTGGAGAGAATTTATACAGCGCAGGAGACTTGGGAGCTGTTCCCATCGGAGTTTCCCCAATATCAGAGGAATCCTCTGACCCCGGATTGGCTGGCAAATACTGGACAACGGAACCAAAGGGTTTTGAGTTTGGTGAGGGCTCCCAGGGACCTATTTTTCAGACTGCACCTGGAGACAATCACGGGATCTATGTTATTAACTCAGAGCCACAGGGAACATTTATATCCAGCAACGTAAGCTATACTGGTAATGATCTCACGCCAATCTCAGAATGGCTTGACGAAGATAGCAATTCATTTGAAGGCACTGAGGGCAACCTCGATGATGGGATGGTTCAGTTGAGAGGAATGATTCAAATTAACAATGCAGGGATACACGATTTCAGAAGTTCTTCCGATGATGGATCCGTACTACGGATAGGCAATCAGGTTGTGGTTGATAATGATGGTGGTCATGGATCTCCCGGCCCAAACCCCGATGGCAGTGCTTTTTTCACAAAACCGGGGCTGTATCCGATCGAAGTCGCCTGGTTCAATGGAAATTGGACAAACGATTCCGGTGACCATGGCGGAGCTAATATTGATCTAACAATGAACGGTGATCCACTGAAGGAATTGATTTTTCAGCCTGTGGAAGAATCCATCACACTACCTAGTTTAATCAAGGCAGAGCCAATCATTCTGCCAACAATTCTCCTGGAATCTTTTGAAGACGTAACGGATGAAAATGTCGGAGACGTTGCTCAGTTGTGGACTGGAGAACGCAGCGAATACGGGATTGGAGACTTGACCATCAATCCTGACCTCGTGTCAGTCACGGAGGGGGAGAAGGCTCTGGAAGTCAGCTTCAATAAACTCTCGGGCTGGGGGCAGGACTTCCAGATCTCACTCAGTGCTGAAGCATCCTCCATCTTCGAAGATGCCTGGAATGATCCCTCACCACACCGTTGGTGGTTGCTTTATGATCTCACTGTAGGCAGTGGTGGAGGCAATTGGGCGAACAACAGTATATGGGTTGGGCCTGATGCGAGTTACGGCGATCAAGTGGAAGTTCAAGGAAATTGGGATGAGCCGATAACTGCGTTCCTTGAATTTGATTCCATGAAGAATGGTAGTGACCTTGTGACCACCGAGGACGGAAGAGTCGCCCTTGGTTTTGGCTTCAATGCCGACCTGAATGCAGCCAGTAAAGTCTGGGTGGATAATATCCGACTGATGGACACCTATGCTCGGGGTTATGCACCGGAGGAAACCCTCATCGACGGACTGAATGATCTGGAAATAACGTTAATCACTGAATCAGGCTTCTCCGTGACGGATTACTCCAGACAAGGTAATGATGATCCCAGGGTGACGGAAGGAGACGGTGCTGTCTGGATTGAGGTCGCTGAAAGTGGCTGGACCACAGGGGCTGTTATGGGGTTGTCTGAGAACACTGTTTTGAACGATATCCTCGCATCCATTGCACCAGAAGATCGAGTTCATTACACCATCAGTTTTGACTATGTCGTCATTCCAGATCCTTCGACCCCGGTTGACTGGTTTCAGTTTCTACCGGAAGCAACAGGATTACGCTTGACTCATAACTACGCTGGAAGCGAGGTGCAACGCACTCATTCCATTAATCTGGGTTCTGTTGCCTGGGGAGCTACGGCCCCCAACCTCAATCTTGTCACGCAGGGAGGCTTTGATGGTTATGTGGACGTTTTTGTGGATAACGTGCGTCTTTTCAATGCAAAGGGTATTAAAACAGCTGAACCCGAACCTGCAACCATCACTTCAGCACAGCTGAATGCAAATCTCTTTGAATTGACTTTCAGCAGCATTGACGGGAGTTCATACAGCATTTTGGTAACAGACGACCTAAGCTCCGGCAACTGGTCAGAAGTCGTTTCAGGCATTCAGGCCACAGGAGATACGACAACCTGGCAGGACAACAACCCTGCGACTGGGCAAAAATTTTACCGAATTCAGAGCGACAATTGATGCAGGCTTAAATTCATATTCATGGAAAGAAAGGGGCAAGGCCTCACTGAAAAATGCGATTCAGCCTTCTATCCGCTCGTATAGGAAGCAATGAAATGGTTCGCTGAGTTGAAATGATTTGTCTGGAGCGGTGACTCTAGGCAAATCATCAATAACAAGCAAAATTGTAAGACGACTCCGGTTTAAACACTCAGCTTTCAATCTCATGCGTCGATTCTAAAAGTATGGCATCACACTGCACCATTTGCGTGGAGGTATTTGCGACTTTTAATAAGCACAAGCTGACATGCGATGAACAAGACTGCCATCATGCTCTAATTGAAATCTTCCGCTGCTGACAACTCCACGTGGCAAAAGCTGCCAAAAAATAGACTTGCCCACTGGCTTTGAAGATTGAATGGTTGCGTTGTGAAATCCCGCTTGCATCATTCAAGTAGTCAGAATTTGAATCAACTTTTGCGGTTGCTCGGACTTTTCTCGATCATGGTCTGGTTGTCGCCTGGAACGGCAGCCTCACCGCCATCAGCGGGGCAGCCCCTCACTCTCTCGGAAATTTCTTCAGCTTATTTTGTAAAAGAAGTTCGCCCTATTCTTCAAAAACATTGTTTTGAGTGCCACGGAACGGAAAAAGCGAAATCATCGCTGCGCCTTGATACCAGCAAAGGCATTCTACTTGGCGGTAATTCAGGTGAACCCTTGATTCAGCCCAATGCCCCATCAAAAAGTTATCTTATTCAAAGGATCACCCATGAGGATAGCGAAGAACGAATGCCTCCAGATGGGCCGGGAGTCTCCGACAGTGAGCAGAAAGTTTTGCTACAATGGATCGCGCAGGGTGCCCAGCTCCCAGACTCAAAGAATGTTGGTAACTCCTTTTATGAGACAGATCACTGGGCTTTCCAGAAAGTTCAGCGCCCTGCCCCTCCGGTCGCAGGAAAAACGAATGCACACATTGAGAACCCGATTGATGCATTTATTAACTACCGACTTGTCAAAGAAGGTCTGACACTGTCACCCGAAGCTGACCGAGCTACTATATTGCGAAGGCTGTTTCTTGTAACCAAAGGTATTCCTCCCACCCCCAGGGAACTTTTGAGTTTCCTGAGAGATTCAAACGAATCTTCATATTCAATCCAAGTCGAAGCCGCGCTGGCAAGCCCGCGTTATGGAGAGCGCTGGGCACGCCATTGGCTGGACGTTGCAAGGTATGCAGATTCCAACGGGTTCGAAACCAATCGCGAACGAAAAACAGCATGGCATTACAGAGATTATGTGATCAACGCACTGAACACAAACAAACCATACGATCAGTTCATCGAAGAACAATTGGCAGGTGATGTACTGGGTGAGGATGCAGCAACAGGTTTCCTGGTAGCAGGCCCTTATGATATTGTGAAGAGCCCTGATATCACCCTAACACTGATGCAGCGACAAAATGAATTGGACGACATGATTCACACGACAAGCACGGCCTTTCTGGGCTTAACCGTCGGATGTGCGAGATGCCATACACATAAGTTCGATCCTATTCATCAAAAAGAATATTACAGCATGCAAGCTGTGTTTGCGGGTGTACAACATGGAGAACGTGCATTCGAAAAAAAACTACCCGAAGACACACAGAAAAGCATCACCCACATCGAATCCCAGTTGACATCCATTGAAATGGAGCTCGGGAAATTAAAAGAAGCGGCAGAAATCACACCAGACAAGACACCGCAAACCAAGCGTCTTCAGGTATCTTCTCAGTTGAATGAAGAGCTGATTGATTCAGTGAAAGCAAACGCCATACGATTTACGGTGCTTGCCAGTTCTTCCGGCCAACCCTGCCTTGATGAATTGGAGGTCTATAATGATGGCGGCAACAACGTTGCATTGGCAAGCAATGGTGCAGAGGCTTCTGCTTCCGGCACGCTGCCCGGTTACGCTATCCATCAACTGAAACACATCAACGATGGCCTTACCGGTAATGCACACAGCTGGATATCCAACAGCACTGGCAGCGGTTGGGTTGAAATTTCCCTTTTGAAAGAACACTCCATTCAGAAAATTGTCTGGAGTCGCGATAGGTCAGGTCAATTCCAGGATCGAATTCCAACGCGTTACATTATCGAGGCACGCACCCAAAAAGACGAGTGGATACGCATTGCAGATTCAAACGACAGGGCCACTTTTCAAAACAAGCCCGATCCCCTTGCCTTTCTCAATGTGCTGAACGATTCGGGGCGTTCAAAAGCAGAATCTCTCCTAAAGCAAAAAGAAGACCTCAAGGGCGAACTCAAAGGACTCAGAAAAAGAAGTATGGTTTGGGCTGGTCAATTCAAGCAACCGGGCCCCACGCATCGACTCTACAGAGGAGATCCAATGGAGAAGAGAGAGAAAACTCCTCCCGGAGCATTGCGAGTGATCAAACCATTGTTGATGGATGAGGATGAAGCGGAAGAGCAGCGCCGGCTTAAATTAGCTCAATGGATCACATCGAAAGACAATCCTCTCACAGCTCGTGTCATGGTCAACAGGATATGGCATTACGTCATGGGACAAGGGCTGGTAAGGACTCCCGGTGACTTCGGGGCCAATGGAGCAGCTCCAACACACCCTTTGTTGCTTGATTGGCTTGCAGATGAATTCATGAGGAATGACTGGTCCATCAAACACATTCAGCGACTCATTCTGAACTCCAGGACCTTCAGACAGTCCAGCAAACCTACCCCGATGGGTATGGAGAAAGATGCAGGAGGCGTATGGCTTTGGCGTTACACACCGAGAAGGCTTTCTGCAGAGCCCATGAGGGATAGTATTTTATTCACCTCAGGCGCGCTGGATCTGAAAATGCAGGGGCCAGGGTTTTACTTACTGGATGTACAGGTTGAAAATGTGATGCATTATTTCCCCAAAGAGCATTTCGGTCCCAACGAATTTCGTCGTATGGTATATCAAACCCGCATACGTCAGGAACAGGATGCCATCTTTGGCGCATTTGACTGCCCGGATGGCAATCAAGTCATCTCAAATCGCTCCAGATCCAACACTCCCATACAAGCGTTGAACCTCTTTAACAGCAATTTCATATTGCAGCAATCGGAGATCCTTGCTTCCAGGCTGCAGAAAGACTTTCCGGATTCACTGAAACAACAAATAAATCAAGCTTTTCTGGCATTGCATGGAAAACGGCCTGACGAACACGAAATGCGAATATCCAAAGCGTTGATTCAAAGTGATGGGCATGCATCGTTCTGCAGAGCACTTTACAATTCAAGTCGATTTATTTTCATTTTCTAAGAAAAACATGAAACATCCATTTCGATTCACCCACCCGATGCTTGACCGAAGAAGTTTTCTTTCACAAAGCGGAACGGCTCTGGGAAGTATGGCGCTGGCTCATCTACTCGATCAGGACGGCCTGATGGCAAAGAATACAGCAGCAGATACAACATCTGCCATTCCAATTCGACCTGACATTGATCCCGCAAACCCCAATGCGGCAAGAACGGGTCACTTCCCCTCGCGCGCGAAGCAGGTATTGATGATTTTTTGTTCGGGGGCGGTAAGCCAACTGGATACTTTCGATTACAAACCTGAATTATGGCGCCGAGATGGTCAGCCCATGCCCGGAGGTGAGGACTTGATCACTTTTCAAGGAGAACAAGGCAACCTCACCAAGAGCCCTTTCGAATTTAGACCGCGAGGTCAATCCGGAAAATGGACCTCTGACCTCGTACCTCATCTTGGAAATCTGGTTGATGACTTTTGCTTCATCCATTCCCTCACCAGTGAGACGAACACTCATGGCCCCGGGGAAAACTTCATGTGCACAGGATTTACTCTGGATGGATTTCCCAGTATGGGCGCATGGGCGACCTATGCGCTCGGGAGTGAAGTCGATTCACTTCCTGCCTATGTTGCCATACCTGATCCACGAGGAACGCCTCAATCGAGCGTGAATTGCTGGGGTCCCGGATTTTTACCGGCGGCATTTCAGGGTACCGATTTCAATGCCTCCCAACCAGTCCGCAATCTCAAGCCGCCAAAAGGAACTTCTGGCGCTACCGACCGGCGGACGCGTGCCTTTCTGAATAAATTAAATAGGCATCAGATGCAAGATTACCCGGGCGACAGCGAACTGGCAGCCCGCATCTCAAGTTACGAACTTGCTGCACGCATGCAGCTATCAGTGCCTGAAGTCAGCGACCTCTCCTCCGAGCCGTCTCATATCATGAAGCTTTACGGAGCAGATCAAAAGGGCGACAGTACCAGTGAACTCAAAGCGTCTTATGCGAGGAACTGCATTCTGGCACGTCGACTGGTTGAAAAAGGGGTGCGTTTCGTACAACTGTTCAACGGAGCATACCAGACCGGAGGTGAAGGAGTCAGTAATTGGGATGGTCATAAAACACTCGCCGCGCAATACCCTGTGCATGGTGAGATCATGGATCAACCTACAGCAGCATTGATTACCGATTTGAAACAAAGAGGCCTCTTGGAAGACACCTTGGTGGTCTGGTGCACCGAATTCGGCCGTATGCCAACCTTCCAGAAGGGAGCAAGTGGGCGCGACCATAACCCAAAAGGATTCACCGCATGGTTGGCAGGTGCAGGTGTCAAAAAAGCATTTTCCTATGGAGCGACAGATCCATTTGGCTATCGTGCGGTCGAAAATGTTGTGACTACACACGATTTTCACGCCACCATCCTCCATCTACTCGGGCTTGATCATGAGCGTTTGAGTTTTTATCACAATGGGATAGAGAGGCGGCTCACCAATGTGCACGGCAGCGTTATTCATGACATCCTGATCTGAAAATGAACCATACTATCGAGGGTCAGTCAGAAAGTAATTATTATCAAATTCAACATGGATCAGCAGTCCCCGCTCATTGAGGTTTAAGTTGTGACAGGTACATGGATCAACGCACTTGCCATCTTTCTGGGAACCTCGATTGCGATCGTTTCCAGAAAAGATCTTTCGCAGATAGCTCAACAAAGAATAAAAATTGTACTGGCAGTTTTTGCCATGTATGTGGGTATCTCATTGCTCTGGGAATCAACGCATGGAGGCGTGATAAAACATTTGAAACAAGTGTTACTGCTTTTTACAGCTCTTGTCGTGGGTAACATGGCTGGAATGCTGTTGGGCATTCAAAAAAAACTGAATCGATTGGTCATGTTTGCCAAGGATCAGTTTGACAAACCATCCAAATCCCAAGGATTCAAACTCACATCAGCCCTCTATTGCTTGACCCCATTTGCAGCGATCGGAGCATGCATGGAAGGTCTGACAGGGGATTATCGCACTTTCCTTATAAAGGCAGTAATGGACGGTATGGCTGCGCATTCATTTTATCGATTATTCGGCGGATCCGTAGTACTTAGCGCCATTCCCCTCCTTGCATTCCAAGGCAATCTTACATTGATTGTGCATTGGGTAAAATCACAGTTACTGATTCCTGATGTGGTTGACGGAATGATGGGAATAGCCGGTCTCCTGATTTTCACATCGGTCTTTCTTATCACTAACACAGCCAAACCAAGGCTTGCAGATTACTTGCCATCCTTGATCGTCATTGCTCCTCTTGCATACTGGTTTTGGTAGCGCATTATTCTATGTGCCCATAATTTTTTAGAGGAAAAATCATCGGGAAGTTTGAATATTGCAAATAAAGGGGTATTTAAGTGTAAGGTTATTTGATCAGGGAGATTCAATTATGGAAGTCGAATTAGAAAACAAGCCCCCCGTTCCCCCATCTTTTTGGCGCCGCTTTTCCGTTGGAAGTAATCCGGTTCGAACTTGGTATCGACTTCTATGTTTGAGCATTTTCGCATATGTGATTCTGAAATACCTACTTCTCCCGATCAAAGTCACTGGTTACAGCATGTTTCCCACCTATCGGAATGGTCAGATCAATTATGCCAATCGCCTTGCTTACATGTGGTCAAAACCTCAGCGCGGGGATATTGTGATCATCAAAACCACGGGAGAAAGAGTCACCATCCTGAAAAGAATCTTGGGCCTGCCTGGAGATCGAATTCGAATGCAGGATGGCAAGATTTTTATCAACAACAAGGAATTGAATGAACCCTACATCAAGCAAAACGGAGGATGGAGGGAACGTGAGCTCGAGTTGAAACCCGATGTTTACTGGGCGATTGGCGACAACCGTGCCATCAGTGAATTCGGCAAGGTTCACGCATCCATGTTGGTTGGAAAAATTCTATTTTGAAAACAATCAGGTGGATTATTATTTTGGCAAGTCTGACATTCCTAAGTTGGAAAGCCATTTTGTTCCTTTTCCCAAGTGATGAAATCCGCATACGCAAGAAACTGAACCGACTCGAATCGCTCGTTTCTTATAATTCGAATACCCCTCCTTTAGCTCATCTTGCCTCCGCCATAGGAATCCTCGAAATGTTCACACAGAATGCTGAATTGAGTATCCAAACCGATTCCAGCACCTGGAATATCCATGGGCGAAATGAAATCAAGACTTCCGTGCTTTCTTCTCGACAGCAGGAGCGCACAGGCATGCAGGTGCGCATTACTGATCCTGTGTTTGAATTCGGCAATGGCGCCTCTATCAGCACGCTGGCCACCGTGACCGCAAAATGGGAAAGTAATCCTGATATCATGGTCAGGATTATGGAATTTGAATGGGTGAAAGGAGAGAGAAACCAGTGGTTGATTGCATCGATAAAAACTCGAAAAGACCTCGAATGGGGAAATAAGAGGTGACTTTCTGATTGTCGAGAAAGGGAAATCAGAACATTGAGAAAGGAATTCGAACGCCGGCTGAGCAGAGGCAGGACTCCTCCTGCTCTCAGTTCAACCGGGTAAATATCGCAAGAAGATAGCGTTAGGATTTGGCAGGTGCTTTGGCCAATTCCTTTTTTCGTTTGTTGTAAGCTTTGCGACGTTTACGTTTTTCCATTTTATTGTGTTGTTTTCCCATAGTGTTATTGGTTTTGATGTTCTGAACAGTGAAGAGGACTATGAACAGACTCCAAGCATCAATCAACATCATTTTCGCCACTTTGGTCCTTTTGTCCACAGGCTGCCAGACGAACGGTATCTCCAAAGACAAAAAATACAGCCTCATTAACTTCCATTTAGAGTCACCTCCTGACGATTCAGGAAGAACAGGTTACATACCTGTCTACAGAGCCAATCCCCAGCAAATAAGCATCAGGAACGAAGCTTTTCTGGATGTGGGTTATGTCACCCAAGCGCGTGTGGTCGAAGCTATCGGCGGGTTCAGTATCCGTATTCAATTCGACGAAATCGGTACTAAGCGACTTCAGACAATCACCACTTACAACCGCGGTAAGCGTATTGCCATTCATTCGAACTTTGATGACTCACGTTGGCTGGCAGCCCCTCAAATTATAAGAACCATTACTGATGGGGTTCTCATTTTCACTCCCGATGCCACACGTGAAGAAGCAGAACGAATCGTTTTAGGAATCAACAACGCAGCAGAAGAATTGGGTAAAGCCTATGTATTCTAGCCCCGCGGGTTATTGATCGCGTTATGCAAAAATACCTCTTATTTCTCTACCTTGCATGGATTAGTTTGGAATCAAAGGCTGAACCCGTATTTAGAATTCCGACAATCAATGAAGCATTGTGGGATAATACTGCTCAAGGTTACCAAACCTTTTTTGCGCCTACAAACACCGGTAAATGGGAAAGCGGGCGATTTGGATGCGTGCGCTCGGAAGGTTGGAAGTTCCATGAGGGCATTGATATTCTATACACTCAAACGGATCAAAAAGGGGAACCTAAAGATCTTATTTTCGCTGCAGCAGAAGGAATCGTTTGTTATGTGAATCACAAACCTGGCCTTTCGAATTATGGTAAATACATAATCCTTGGACACAAAATTGAAGGCCTCGAAATTTACACCATCTATGCCCATTTGAGTCACATT
>JBDQII010000019.1:0-22142 GCA_040264395.1 Verrucomicrobiota bacterium | reverse complement strand
TGCGTGCACTCAATATGTTTAATCCAGCAGCTGTCAATGCTCCTGTAAATTTCGTAAAGATCGCATGACGGTCCCAGGTGCAGAGTTCTACCGCGGAAAACCCGCGATCACGTTGATGACGCCACTTTACGATGGGCTCCAGCGCGCGATCTTGTCGACTCACTTGCCGCCACATAAAACGATGCGCCAGATGCATATCCTCAACCATTAGATTGCGAGGACGGTTTCTGAAATATCGAGGAGGCATATTCTCAACGTGAGCCTCAATTTCATCGTCTTTTATGCTGGGTTTGAGTTGACTTCTCAGCCATGCCTTGACTTCATTTTTCTCGCCTTCAAATTCACCCTCATCAACCGCTTTTCCAGCCAATGTGTGGCTCGTGCGATCATAAAGAGTCCAAAGAAGAGATTCTTTAAAGCCTGTCCACAAGGCATCGCTGGTGCCCATGGAATCGGAAAAGGTCAGCAATGTAAGCATGTTGAGGCGCTCTTGATTACCGATAACTTCGGCGAATGCTTGTATTTCATCTTGATCCTCCAGATCGTGACGCTGGGAGGTCTCAGCCATGATAAGGTGATGTTCCACCAGAAGAGCAAGGGTCTTTTGATCTGTTTCAGGTAACTCAAGCCGTTGAGCAACCCTCAGCGCAATATCGATTCCAATATCCGAGTGAGTGCGCCCTTTTTTCTTACTGGATTTCCCAGTGTCGTGAAGCAAAAGTGCCAGATAAAGAATGTAAGGCGATTCAAGGTCACTGAAAATTTTAGTATAATGCTTGTGAAATGATTGATCCGCATCCCATATTCTGTCCAGATGTTCGAGACATCGCAGCGTATGCTCATCGGTGGTATACATGTGGAAAAATTCATGCTGCACCATACCGGTGAGACTCCCGAATTCAGGTATGTATTTCCCAAGAACTCCGACTTCATGCATCATGCGCAGGATCTGACTGACATTACCTCGTTCATTGATGATTTCCAAAAAAGTTTCACGAACATGTTTATCCGTTTGAAAATCCTTTTTAATGATCTGCAATCCGTGACGCATCATTTGTGCGGTCTTGGGGTGAATACGCAAGCCACGCTGTTGCGCTTGCAAGAAGATGCGTATCATTCGGCGAGGCTGCTCCCGGAAAACACGCCAGGATAGCGCCCTGACCCATTCCCCTTCAAAGATGAATCCATCAACAGGCTTGGGCGATGCTTCGTCTCGACTAGAAAATATTTTTTGCCATATGGATTTTGGCTTTGGTTTTGGATCAAGCGCCAGACTTTCCTCAAGTTGACGGGTCAGCAAAAAGATCTGGCGCATGTGGAAGTACACCATTTGCATGAATGCTTCGATACGCTTACTTGGTGATGTCTCTTTGAATCCAAGGCCATAAGCGACAGCTGGCTGAACACTCTTGTACAATTTATCTTCTGCTCGATTTTTACGGTAGTGCATTTCATTGCGAACCCGATGCAGGAAATCGTAGGCCTCCATAAGGTGCCTGCACTCTGCAGAAGTGATATGATTCCCTTCCAACAGCTCTGCGAGCGACTTGACGCGATATTTGAAGTAGGCCATCCAGATTAAGTTTTGATAATCGCGAAGGCCTCCACAACCGTTTTTGATTTCCGGCTCCTGCATGAAGGGGGTGTTGCCGTAGCGGGTTCGCCGAGCCCTTTGATCTTCCAATCGCGCCTCAAGATAATGGGCCTCCTGACCATTGACGCACTTTTCGATCATTGTTTCCTGCATCTTAAGATACAAGGCTCCGTTACCAGCAAGCAGACGTGTTTCGATCAAGGATGTCTTTGTTTTGACATCCTCATTGGAGTAATGAACACAATCGGCGATGTTGCGCGTGATGTAGCCGAGTTTAAGCTTTAAATCCAACAGGGCGGTGTGGAAAGCAGCACAGAATTTTTCCATCCAGGGTTCCGCACCACTCCTCTTAAATCCACCCTCGCTTAGAATCATAATATCCACATCGCTCTGTGGATTCAGCTCATGGCGACCATATCCGCCGAATGCCACAGCTGCAAGTTGCGCTTCAGCCGGGATTTCCTCGGCGTATAGAGTCGATATATCGTTGAAGAGATGGGTGATGATCTTATCCATCATATGGGATCGAGCATGAACAATTACCAATCCATCTGTCCCAACACGATGCTCAGTCCTTAATTTCAAAGTCACTTTTTTCAGAAAGGACCGGAAGCGCGAAATATCCACAGCGCCATTTCGGATATTATTTTTTTTACCGAGCTTGGATTCGGCTAATTCGTTGATTTGTTCATGTAGAAAATTCATCAGTTTAGGTGAAGCCGGCAAGAATTGGGATGACTGATTCATTTCCCCAAACGCAACCGTTCACAAATCAAGACTTGGATTAGATGTTGTAAAATTGAGCAGCAGTTCCACCAAAGACCAAATCCTGATCTTGAGTTGAGAGCTGGTTAATGTAATGCGTTGCCAGATCAATGACTCTGCAGTAGTCACCTGCAAGCAAACAAACCGGCCAGTCCGACCCATACATCAAACGGCTAGGTGCAAATGTTTCCATGACCGTTTCCAGATAGGGTTTCATATCTTCCTGCTTCCAGTTTCCCCAATCCGCCTCCGTGATCATACCTGAGATTTTACAGTTCACATTAGGAAATTCAGAAAATTCTTTTATGAGCTTTTTCCACGGTTGCAAGGAACCATCCTTAATGGAGGGTTTGCCAATATGATCTATGACAAAAGCTTGTTCCGGGAATTGCGCAACTAATTTAAGTGCTGCTTCCAACTGTTGCGGGAAAATCAAAATATCATATTTGAGCCCATGGTTTTTAAGCTTGCCGATACCATTCAAAAAATCGGGGCGCAGCATGAATGAGTCATCCGGCTCGTCCTGGACTACATGCCTTACTCCGACAAATTGAGGATGCCCGGAAAACTCAGCAAGCTGTGCATCGACGTGATCAGAGCAAAGATCTACCCAACCAACAACACCAAGTATGTGGCTATTTTTTTCCGCCAGGCTTAACAACCAACGAGACTCCTCCAAGGACTGCCTTGCCTGAACAGCGATCGATCCGTCGATACCTGATTTAATCAGCTCAGGCGCCAGATCACTTGGTAGAAAACTCCTGCGGAGCACCCCCAATTCTTCGGTGATCCATGGATACTCTTCCGGATGGTATTCCCAGAAATGTTGATGGGCATCGATTCGCATGGGTTTATTATGGGAAATCTATGTCCTTGCTGTCAAAGACTTCAGTCTTCTATGCGCTGGATGGCCTTTTTCGCCTCATCCCTTACAAATCGATATTTATCACTTCTGGCATTCTTAAGTTTGGGAAGCGCGGAAATGGCATCTCTGCCCAGACGCCCCAGGGCGCGGCATCCAAAGTGTCGCACGCCAGGATCCTTATGTTCCAAAGATGCCATGTAATCTTCCATGAATTCAATTTTGGACGGCATGAACCGAAGTGCTCCGAGAGCGAGGTCCTGATCCTCATCATGATCAAGCCGATCGATCAGATGTGGAATGGCTTCAGCGGCATCTTCACGCATGGAAGCCATGGCTTTGAGACTTGCATGCCGCATCTCAATCGACTCATCGCTCAAAACCTGAATCATTGCGACGAGTAATTGTTCATTGTTTTCTTCGATCGCAATATAGCCTTTGAAAGCAGACTCGCGGATACCATCATCGGCATTGCTCAAATTCGATTCAAATAGTGAAAGGTAAGCAACAGGTCGATCTCCCATGCGCCCGAGAGAGTTTAACACATTCAGTAATGAAGTTTCATTACCATTACGGGCCAGCCAATCCATTTGCCGAAGTGCCAAATCAGGTGCATTACCGATGAAACCCAGGGTTTTGATCGCAGCCATTTGCACTGTGGGTGTGGAATCTGCAAGAAGCATGGCTACTTCTTCAACAAGATCACTGGCCTGTTTGCCTGTACTGGCAATGGCAAGGAGAGCATTTTCTCTCATCCCCGGATCGGGATCATTCAATAAATCATCTAGCCTGCTGAGCTGTTCAGCCGCAGCTTCAGGAGATTTGCGCAAGGATGCCACTGCTGACTGCCGCACAGTCAGGTTTTTGTCGTTCAGGAGGGGTTCAATCAAAGATGATAGTTTAGCGGGTTTGATGCCAATCGATGCAAGAGATTGAGCTGCTGCAGCTCGAATTGGGGGAGAGGCATGCTGAGTCATGCGCACGATGCTTTCTTCTGCGTCAATGGCAGTAGCGCCCATTGTTGCAAAGGCGCCCATCACAGCCAGAATTTGTCTGGAATTGTTGTTTTCGAGCGCTTTTTCAAGATTTGAAACACCAACCATTCCATATTCGGCAAGAAGGTCGACTGCCCAAAAGGAACCGGAGTTGGATCCCGCAAGTGAAATATGCTCCAACAGCGCAGGTATTCCCAAGGGTCCTATACTTACCAATGCGTTCTTGAAGGCATCTGCTTGCAAGGTGTTTGCGGTTTCTTTGTCGATTACCTCGATCAGAGATTGGAGTGCGGGAGCAGCCTTGGCTCCAATGTGCCCAAGCAAATTCGCAGCACGCAACTGAATACTTTCATCCTTTGATTCAAGGAAACCAATAAATATGGGAATTATCTGTGCCGGAGGTAAGGAAAGCATTGCATTGGCAACCGATTGCTGAACCTGCGTCTCTTCGCTTTCAAAATGGTTCACCAGGAAGGTAAAAAATGAACTATCGTTCACTTCCATTTTTGCCAAGGCATCGATTCCGATAGCCAACAACTCGGGATCCGCTTCTTTTTCAATACGCTGGAGCAAGCTCTGAGAAGTTCGCTTTGCCCTCAATCCTGCTTTACCTAGTGCGATATAGGTCACCTTGCGCGTTGCAGCTGACTCATGATGAATGGTTTCCTGGAGGAGTTTCAATGCTGGTTCTGGTAACAAGCTCAAGCTTTCCGCTGCAATCTCCCTGACGGCTTCATCCTCATCTTCAAGTAATTTGATCAGCACGGGTGCGAGTTGAGGGGAAGCTTCAGGTATCCATTCCATCGCCTTTGCCGCGCCAGCCCTTACGCTGGGCCTTGAATGATCACATGCTTCCAGGATGGGTTCGACCGCTGCTTCGCCAATCTGCCCCAACGTATAGGCACTTCGATACCATTTAGCATTCACACTTCGGCGCCGCATCTCACGGAGATCATTGATCAGTTCCGGGATAGCAGGTGCAGCATCTGGCCCCAGCTTTGACAAAGCAGTGATTGAATGAAACCAGACCTGCTGCTGAGAATCCCCCAATGCCTTGATCAAGGCTGGAACAGCTTCAATCACATCACTTGATGTATCGGCTAACTGACTCAAATAAAGAGCCGCATCCCTGCGAGTACGGTTGTCGTCATGATTCAAATCTTGGATGAGTGATTGTACGTTCTTTTCTTGAGCAAGGGCCATTTGAAACGATGTCAGACAGACCAAATTTACAATCAGAACTGTTAAAAAGCTGTTTTTTACAAACGCAAAAATCGTAATCTTCTTCATAAGTGTGCAAGGGGCGATAGATTTGATGTGTTCTCGACTAATTATCGCTTTTGAAGTTTACAGAAAAAGGGCGGCACCATTCCACCAGAATGGTGCCGCCCTCAAAAGTGTTACGGAAAAACTAAGATTTAGCAGAAGGGGGTGGCTCATCCATTCAGGCCTCGAAGTAGACCCGTACTATCTCCAAAACGGTCAGCCTTGACTCCCATTCCCTGAATCATGGATAGAAGTAAATTCGCCATTGGAGTTTCGAATTCATAACTAAGATGCCTTCCGGTTTTGATAAGTCCGTTACCCTGGCCTGCAATCATGATGGGTAGGTTTTCGTTGTTGTGACGATTTCCATCACTGATACCCGCACCGTAAACAATCATGCTGTGATCAAGTAAGGTGCCATCGCCCTCAGGTATGGATTTCATCTTTTGAATCATATAGGCAACTTGACGCGCGTGAAATTCGTTAATTTCACTGATTTTGGCCAATTTACCTGGATCATTTTGATGGTGAGAAAGAGAATGGTGACCCTCGTTCACTCCAATATGCCGATAGCTTCGATTACTGCCCTCATTGGCAAGCATGAAGGTTCCGACGCGCGTGACATCCGCCTGGAAAGAGAGGATCATCAAATCTCCCAATAGCTTGATATGCTCTTCGTATGAGGATGGGATACCTTCTGGAGTTTCAAATTCAGCGAGGTAATCGGGCCGGTCCTGCTTTTCGATGTCCGCACGTTCAATGCGTTGCTCAATTTCTCGAACCGCGGTCAGGTATTCACTCAACTTTTGCTTATCCCTGTAACTCACCCGTTTCTCCAGTCGACGGGCATCTTCGAGAACGAAATCAAGGATGCTTTGCCGAAATAATTTTCGTCTGGCCTGCGATTCGGACTCTTCGGATGGGATTTGGTTACCGAAGAAGCGCTCAAAAACGAGTTTGGGGTTGACTTCCTTGGTCATCGGCGTTGCTTCATCCCGCCAGGAGATGTTGTTGGAATAGGCACAACTGTATCCAGAATCACATTTCCCGGACTGACGCCCTGTTTCAGCACCCAACTCAAGCGACGCAAACCTTGTTTGATGCCCAATGGCTTTTGCAATCACCTGATCCGCTGAAACACCTGCCCTGATTTCCGCCCCCTCGCTTTTAAGAGGCTGCACACCCGTCAAAAAAACCCCTGCGGAGCGCGCGTGGTCACCTGCGCCGTCTCCGTTGCCTCGGCCCTTGTCGTGTGTCAATCCACTCAAGATTAACAGATCTCTTTTGACATGTTCAAATGAACTCAGAATTTTGGGTAGCTCGAAATATGAACCGGTGTTCCTGGGAGTCCAGTCAGGCATGTGCATGCCGTTCGGCACGAACATGAAAGCTGTTCGCAGGGGATATTCTGAATCCGCACCTGCTGCACGCAATTTTTGCGGATAACCGGATTCAAGAGCTGGCAGTGCAAGGGCAGTGCCCAATCCTCTAAGGAAATTTCGTCGGGTCCAGGGTTGCATATTTTTCATGATTCGTTGCCTTCCTGATTTCTTAGTTTAAACGGATTACTTAGCACCACAGCTTTGACCAAAGCTTGAAATTTAAGATGATTGTCAGTCAACTCTTCGAAGATCGACTCCGTGGTACATTGGTCATAGTATTCTAAACCTCGTCCCAATGCAAAGGTCAACATTTTCTCGATGACGGAATGGACGAATGTATCCCTGGTCTTGAGCTCGGCAATCAAATCTTCAGCCCCCTCGAATTGCGTGCCGTCAGGGAGTGTTCCTGCCGGGTCAATCTGAAAACCAGCATCAAGGTCACGCCATTGGCCAATGGCGTTGAAATTCTCAAACGCAAAGCCGATAGGGTCCATTTTTTCATGACACGTCGCACAATCCGGTTTTGATCGATGCTGCTCGAGGCGTTCACGAAGCGAGCCGGAAAGGGCAGCTTCCTGCGTTTCTTCTAACATCGGGACATCTGGTGGTGGCGGTGGAGGCGGCGTCCCCAGAATTTGTTCAAGTATCCATTTGCCTCGCAGCACAGGCGAGGTGCGCGTCGGATTAGAGGTCAATGTCAGAATGCTCCCTTGGGTGAGAACCCCACCGCGTCGACTGCTGGCATCAAGGGAAACGCGCTGAAAAGCGTCACCATGGACGCCTTCGATCCCGTAATGATTGGCGAGTGTTTCATTGAGGTAGGTGAAATCAGCATCAAGAAAATCGGTCAACTCACGATTACTGCGCATGATTTCAGTAAAGAATAATTCACTTTCCTTGAGCATGGCATCCCTTAACGCGGGTGTGAATGAGGGGTATTTGGCTGGATCGGGTGTCACGGTATCCAGGCTTCGAAACTGAAGCCACTGACCTGCAAAGTTCGTCACCAAAGCATCCGATTTGGGATCCTGCAGCATGCGCTCGACTTGATAACTCAAGACATCATCATCACGCAGTAACCCTGCTTCAGCAAGATTGAGCAACTCGTCATCAGGCATACTGCTCCACAGAAAATAAGAAAGCCGTGAGGCCAGTTCAAAATCATTGAGCGCGCGGGTGTCGTCACCTTGCTTGACGGTAAGGTCAAGTTCCCAACGAAACAAAAAATGAGGAGATGTCAGCACTGCCTGGATGGCAACTTGCATCGACTTCTCGAAGGTAGCTTTTTGAAGCATCGCGTATTCAACGAGACCAGTCAATCGATCCAGTTCGTCCTCAGTTGCTGGGCGACGATAAGCTCGCTTGACGAAAGGACTCAATATTTCTCTTGCGTAAGCTACTTCTTCGCCAGGTTCAGGCTGCCCGGGAATGACACGAGAGTGCGTCGCCGGCAACGAAGGAGGCTGAACGTTGATCGGGCCTTTAATTTCCACGTAGTCTACGAACAGATTCCGATCACCATTGAGTTCTGCTATGGGATGGTCCTGCACATTGTAGTTATTGAGGTAGGATAATTTGAGATTCACCGTTCCTTTGGCGAGTGTCGTTTGGATCGCGTAAGCCTTAGGCCGATCAGCAAACGCATCCACGTCGATCACGTGTTTGTCATCATCACCGAGAGCCAGTTCAAGTTTGGAATGATCAGGGCCGGCCTGCTGACCATAGGCGCGCACAGAGATTTTGTATTCACCTGCCTGCTCAATTTGAAGTAACTCGGACGCGTCGCCTTCTCGATAAAATCCCATGACAGAACCCTCTGCTCTTACGATATCGTCCTTGTCAGTTTTAAATTTCTCGGCTTGATACTGGCGGGAAGGAGGCCAGGGCGGTAATTCAGCAAGAAGTGCATTGGTTACTACTGATTCTGCAGCGTTGAGATATTTTTCCATTAGAATGGGTGAGAGCGATAACACATCACCAATGTTGTCGAATCCATACCCAACTTCATCCAGAGGGAAATCATCCGCAGGATGAAAATCAACTCCCATCAAATCGCGGATAGTGTTGTCATATTCAGCTCGGTTGAGGCGTCGAATCGTAACACGACCGGGGTTTGATATGGCATCACAATCAAATTGATCCAGCTCCTGACCAATCAACTCAATGATGCGCTGCCGATCTTCCGCGGAAGGTTGATCGCTTTTGGAGGGCGGCATTTCGTCTTCCAATAATAAGTCGCGAACGAGCTCCCACAAATCTCTGTCTTTGTAAATCTCGGTATCGGGCGGAAGGATCTGAAAGTTTACATCAGCCTTTTGCTTTTCAACTCCATGGCAATTATAGCAATACTGCTTCAGGAATGGAGTGATATCTTGCTGAAAAACATTGGACTCCGCTTCCACAGATTGCTCGCAGAAGCCAATAACCATCAGGATTGCGATCAGCAAGATTACAGTCGCTGATTTTACTGTAGCTTTGGAATGTTTGATAAACATGAATCAATTTATTGATGCTTAACCAATAAGCACTGTATTGAATTTTGTTAGATTAGTCCATAATTTTGGATTGTTAAATCAAGGGGTTTATTCAAGCGATTACCAAAAATTTAATCCTTTCCCCCCTTTGATGAGGCCATGCTAAATTCAACATCCATCCATGTATTGAAACAGATTTTACGATTTTATTGCAGGACAGGCCTTATTTGGTATAAAACTTGCCCAATTTCATCAGTAAAACATTTTTATGAAATATTTTTGTAGTGCTTTGATAGCATCCTTGACGTGGTCAGCTACGGCCTTCGCAGGCCCGCTCTTACCTCTATCCGTCCAAGATCTCACCACAGCTGCCGACGTCGTTCTGCATGGAAAAGTAATTTCCAAAAAAGTAGGTCGGGACGACGATGGACGCATCTTTACGACCGTCAGACTTAAAGTTCAGGATTTGTGGAAAGGAGAGGTCGACAGCGATATTTTTGAAGTCGTGCACGGCGGGGGAATTTTGGGTAACAGAAAAGTAAGCGCCCCATATCAAGTACGTTATTCCATGAATGAAGAAGCAGTCATTTTCTGTCGTATCAACCCCTCCGGCAAGGGGGTAACCATAGGCTTGCTACAAGGAAAATTCGAAGTAAAAAAAGCGGTGCACACCTCAAAACGCTACGTGCGCAATTTATTTCACGGAGGTCTTCCACCTGAAAGCGGTCACGCCCAACTGCGCTACCGAATGCCCCATCAACTTCCGCTGAGTATCGAATCGTTGAAAACACAGGTAAAGGGAGGTGTGAAATGAAGAATCTTCACTGGGTCAAGCACATGTCCGCAGTTGTGATTTGCACACTTTTGGTGGTGTTTGCCGTGCGATTGGAGGGATTTGTCGGAAGTTACAGTGAAAATGGATTGCCGCAGCTGTGGTTCAAGCCAGCATCCAGCGTTTTTGTGAGTAAGAATGTGATCAATGCGAGAAATAAAACGATACGTTACTATATTGATCAAAACGCATTTTCGGAGGATAACAGCGAAAATGAACTCGAGGCAATCCGTTCAGCATTTGACCAGTGGGAAAATATTCCTGGAACGAATCTGCACTTCGAGGAAGTCGGTTTCATTGAAGGCGAACCGGAAATCAATCTATTTGATGATACCAACATGATCTTCTGGGAAAAGGATTCCACATTGGTTAACGGTGACAGAGATGATATCCGTGGCTCGCTTGGATTGACCTTCCGTGCTTTTTTCGAGGACTTCAATTTGGTGGAAGCTGATATGGTCTTCAACGGAGTCGAACGAAAATGGTACGCGGATTACGACGCGGATATTGTCCAGTCGGTTTATGTGGAAGCTGTTGCCCTGCATGAAGTGGGGCACATGATTGGCATGGAACACGCCACCGTAGGCACGTCAACCATGATGTATCAGGCACAACTTGGTATTAATTCTCAGTTAAATCTCAGCAAGGACGACATCGCTTTTACCCAGACCTACTATCCAGCCGACGGAGTGCTTCAGGAATTGGGGACCATTCAAGGCCATGTCGTTCGCGATGGTGAGGGTATACATGGAGCAGTGATCGTTCTCGAGGACATGGAAGGAAATGTGATACGTGGAACCATCAGTCGCGGCAAAAATCAGGAGTGGAATAGTGGATTCTATTCCATCACAGCAATTCCACCTGGACAATACCAACTGCGTGTTGCTCCGCTGGATGCCGCCGATGCCAACCAATTTCTACTCAAGGGAAGCGTTGTTAATTTTGTTGCCTATCAGGATGCTACGACAGATTTCCTCCCCAATGCCTCCGTGATCGTGAATGTCACGGCAAATGAAACCACTTCCAAGGAACTCACTGTCCAGGGCGGAGAACCTGCCTTTCGAATTCATGGCATACAGCCTAGAGCCGTTGACTTGAGCTTACTTTCCATTGACAGAGCGCCGACCCGCCTCAAACAAGGAGATCAAAATGTTTACATTGGAGTTTACGGTGTGGATTTACCTGCAGACGCAAATTTCACTTTACGGGGAAGCGGCATAACATCTGGCATCACTCAGTTTCGTGATGATATTTTTGGAGATTCCGATGCTTGGTTCATCGAAGTCTCCGTTGATGAGGATGCCACTCCAGGTTCAAGGTCCTTCGAATTGCGTCAGGGAGAAAACGTCGCTTATGCAAATGGCTTCATTGAAATTGAGGCCAAAATCCCCGATGTTAATCAAGATAACTTCGATGATATTTTTCAGAGAGTGAATTTCACACGGTGGACAGCCCCTTCGGCCGGGCCTGACCACGATGCTGATGGAGACGGGTACAGTAACATGCAGGAATACGAAGCAGGATCGGATCCGAACAACCCGGCATCAACTCCAAGAACAGCCGTTTCTCCTTTCTCATTAATCAGCGTTGAGCTCACGGAATCGGGGGCTATGGTTACGTTCGAAAGTGAAGTGGGAGCCAGTTATCAATTGTTCAGTCGACGTGATATCATAGGAGATCCTTGGGAGAAAAGGGGCCAACCGGTTACGGCAGAAGGTGAAACCACCATCATCACAGACTCGGAAAACGCGGAGGACTTCAGGTTTTACAGGATTGAGACAATGCCTTGATTATTCCAAGTTCAGGGGAAGAGGAGGCAATCCTTGGCGATTTACACTTCGCGGGATGGGAGGCAAAGAACGACTTCGAACCGGCGGAAGAGGGGGTAGTTTTTTTACAACTTTTTTCCAGACTTCGTGCTCAGAGTCGGGCATTAACTTCCAAACCTCTGCGTTAACTTTGAATAAAACACGCTCATCAGGAGTCATTTGAGCGTATTTAGCAAGCGCTTCAAGACACCGTTTTTTGGCAGCCGGTGAAAGATTCTCAATTTGTTCAAGTTTTGATTGAACGTTGAGGCGTTGAGGCATGGGAATTTTTGAGAGGACACGTTTGCGTTTCTCATCAGCAAGACTGAAAAATCTCTGATAAGCAAGGAACATAGATTTACGGCGGGACGGGTTCAAAAGCCCCCAGTCGGAAGAAGCCATATCCGGACGGTTTCCTTCTGCCAAAGAGGCACTCATGGCTTGCTTTCTTTCCTGCGGGGTTAAGGTAATCAAACGGCCAAAATACCTGAGCACGGGCAAATGCGTCATAATGTCCACCTGCATGGGTTTTGACAAATCACTCCATTCCTTAAGTCGGTTTTGAATCAATCCCCTGTCCGCTTGAGGAATTTGCATTAATTTCGTGTCTCGGTCCTCGACAGGAGACCGAAGTACGAGAAGCAAATACCAATGCAACTGAGCTTCCCTCATTTTTTGATCACGCTCCATGGAGTCCATCGAACTATATTCATTCACCTTCCTTTCCCAAAATGCTCTTGAAGAAGGATCATGCTGCGCAAGCATTTGACGCCGTTTTTCCTGACTTGCATCCAACAAGTTGTACAGGTGACTGATGGGTGAATCTTTGACTTCAGGGAGGGCCGAAGAGGTCTTACTCAGCGAAGCCGTCCTCAAAGGCGGCAATGACACCACCTCCTGCCCAATGGTAGCCAACCAACCCGTAACAAGCAGGCCTATTATGGAAATGGAAATGAGACGGATCTGCTTCATAACGATTACTGAGACATTTAATCCATTGCCAATACCAGTTCCCAATCAATGTCTGCATTGGACTGGGCTAGTCCGTGAATTGCATCAAAATCCTGAAGTTCTTCTACGCTTGGAACAGTTTCCGCTTCTGTAATGGTGGTGACACTTTCAACCAGATTGACCGCATTGGGATCCCATTGCCAAATCGCAACTCCCAGCAACAGCATGAGACCAACCCCCGCGGCACGCATGAGGGGAAGCGCCCAGAAGCGTGACCACCAGGATTCCGTTAAAACTTCTTTTTCTGGAAAAGGGTTCAACTTGACGGGCTGAACATGTTCGACGGAGCGTATGACGCGCGAAGTGAAATTGTTGGAGAGAGGAATATCGTTTAATGAACGCACTCCAAGAAGTAATTGCTGATCCAAATGCCATTGAGCTGCGAATTCTGGCTGGTTTGACAAAAAAGATTGCCAATGCTGAGTCTCCTTCAGGGTTAACTCCCGTTGCCAATGAAGGTCAATCCAGTCTTCGTAACTTCGCTTTTTCATACTGTTATCTTTTTTAAAACATGAAATACTCAAAAGTTGCGTTTTGTGGGTATAAATCAGGCATATCGACTCCTATTCGACCCAGTTACCGGATTGCATATACTCCTTGATACGTCGCTTGAGTGTTTCTCTTGCCCGAAATAATAGCGATTTCACCGCTGAAACGGAGCAGCCAAGAATTTTTGCTATTTCGTCATAACTGATATCCCCCTCTTTGCACAAAAGAATGGCAGCCCTCTGGTTATCAGGGAGATCAGCAATCCCTGTGTCGATGCGCTCCAGTAACTCGCGTTGCATGGTCTCTTCTCCTGCATCGCGCCCTCGAACATCTTTGTATTCTCGAGGAATCGCATCCCCTTCAGGCTCTGCAGCCGCATCAATGGAGTCCATGTTGGGCTTCCTGGATCTCCGCCGGATCTCATTGAGAGTCAGATTACGGGCTATCGTGAAAATCCAGGTGGAAAACTGCGCTGTGGGCTTGTAACGGTCCGATGCCTTGTAAACCTGAATGAAGACTTTTTGGGCAATGTCTTCGGCTTCATTGGCATCACGCAACATGCGGAAAATCATGTTGTAGATAGGCTGTTTGTAACGATCGATCAGACTCTCAAAAGCCACGAGGTCGCCCTGCTGCACTTGCAGCATGAGCTCAACATCAGGATCATCCATCGCGGGCATCGATTCGTGGTTAGAACAAAGGTGGGATTTAAAAGTTGCTTACCGTATTGATCAAAAGTTTACCTATCATCAACGAAAATCGCGCCACAACCACCTCATCGTCTGCGGGAAAATTTGCCCGCCATGCTTTGAGTTGTGCTCCCCTGTTCCCCAGACCATACGATAATCGTAATCCATGAATCGAAGCGCTTTTTCCATTTTCTTATTGGCTAATGGCCAGTTTCCGTGGGCGTTATCCAGGTCATTCATGCCTTCCTGTAGAAAAACGCGCAATGGTTTGCGCTCTGTTTTGCGAATCAAGGCGGGATAACTATGCCCGCCACGGATATTGACAAAACTGCCTATGTGGCTCACCACCTTTCGGAAGGCATCCGGGCGCTCCCAGGCAGCAGTAAACGCACAAATACCTCCTGAACTGTTCCCACAAATGGCTCTCATGTCGGGGTCTTTGGTAAGTCGGTAATGCTTGCTTATCTCCGGCAATATTTCCTCCATTAAAAACCGAGCATAGGCATCATCAGGAGTATCATATTCCATGCTGCGGTTATTGAAGCGCCGCTGGTTGGGCGCCGGCATGCCTTTATTGCCAGGGTTGACAAATATCGCAATAGTCACCGGCATTTCACCTTGATGAATGAGATTGTCGAACACTGTTGGAACGCGGAAATGCCCCCTGGGATCCATGAATCTTGCCCCATCCTGAAAAACCATCACCGCGGCTTCACGATCAGGATCATATTGAGCCGGCACATAGACCCAATATTGACGCCAGGTGCCAGGAAACACTTTACTTTGATCCCATACGTAATCCGTGATTGTTCCTTTAGGAATGCCAGCCCGATAAGAAGCTTCTGAAGGCAAGGTGCTTGGTGTGGCAGCCGGCATGGTCCCAGCCAACCGCAGAGCCATCATGCTCAGGCAAGTGAAGAAACACAACCGGTCGATCATGTTTCAAGCATGCTAAACAACCCCTTGCCTTGTCAAAGAATTGGTTGATCTAAAGGATCAACAAGCGCTTTTTTCTTCACAAAAATTCAGGCGCGACATGAATGCACATATGAGCCCTTGATGGTTATCATGAAAACAAGTGTGGGAAAGAGGGAGTTACGTCAGATTTTTAGCCGGAGAGCGACACTGAAAGACTCATTTTAAGAGGATTTAAAAACCACGCTTCTATGGTTGAAATGCTGTCAAAAAATAAAGCGATCTTGAGTAATTGACGCGAGCAGAAAACTGAATCTAAAATTACGAATCAGGAACGGTTCAAGTATTTTTTGACGGTCCTTCGATCCACATTCATGATTTTGGACACCGTCTCATAATTGGCATTCAAATCGTATAAATGTCTGGCATAGCCGCTCGCTAGCTCGGACGCAGTCAAAGATCCGTTTTTTATTTTTCTGGCAAATTCATCAACCTTATCAATGGAATCATCAGGCTGTTTCCATGGGGTGTAATGCTGAGACATCAGAATCTGACGAATCGATTGTTCTAACTCTCTAACATTTCCAGGCCAATCATGCCCTTTCAGAGTAGAAAGAACCTCCATCACCATATCCTTGAGGCCCTGATCGGACATGCCTGTAATTTTCCGAATCAAATATTGAACCATTGCTTCCAGCTCGGAGGGTAATTCTGAAATGCGCTGTCTCAAGGTAGGCAGCTCAATGCGGTCAGAACATAATCGATAGTAAAAATCATGCCGGAATTCACCATCGTTCAAATGTTGATCAATGGATGGGTTGGCTGCAGCGATTACTCGCCCACGAAATCCCAGAATTTGACGCCCCCCGACAGGTGAATACTCACGCTCTTGCAGCAGTCTCAGGAGTTTTATCTGAGCAGTAAGGGGCACGTCTCCAATTTCATCCAGAAACACCGAGCCGAATGCCCTGCACCTTGCAAACAAACCATCATAATCAGACAGGGCTCCGGTAAATGCACCCTTTCGGTGACCAAAAAGCTCCGATTCCAGCAGGGACTGGCTGTATTGCGATAAGTTGGCTGCTACGAAAGCATCTTGAAAATCAAATGCAAAGCACTTTTTGACCAAATCATAAGGTACAAAACCGGAATACCCCAGAGCAGAAGCGGCACTTCCCTTCCCTGACCCCGTCTCACCGACCAGCAAGACAGAAAATTCTTCCATTCGATCCCACATACAGGTCTCGTAATTGCCGATGTCATGGGTAAACAGATTGTTCCAGAGCCGTCGCTTGAAAGCATGCATGCATGGACTGGAACCAATTAAGTTTCGCGATATGAAGTAATAAGCGCGTCTGATTTGATAGAAGACCCCTACATACCAGACGGACTCCTCTTCAGAAAACCCATTCCGGCAAAGAGTGCTTACGCATTCCCCTCCATACCTGAACGGGATTGTCTTGCCAGGAGATTTCAGCTGACTTTCGATGTGCTCATCCATCAGGTAAAATATCTGATGATAGCAGCCAAACAGAACAAGCATGCGAATCTTTTCTGCGTCGATTGCCCTGAATTTCCGATAATCAAGAATGCCGTCATTCCCCAAACTGATGCGCGCTTTTTCCACAGCTTCAGACAGTGCGTGAAAATCTGATTTATCCGAATCATCATACTGACGACCTATCAGTTTGGAGTATAGTTCCCTCCTTGTAGGATCGAAGGGGTTACAAAATGTTGCAGCGGCAACACGATCACAGATTTCCTTGAAGGCATGAGGTATTTTTTTAAGCGGCATACATTATTTGTTAGCCAAACAGTCAAATAATGTCCACAAAACATCATTTAAACCCCTTCAATGACAATCCATCGAAGCCGCACAGGCGCTCATCTGAAAATTCATATATCAACGACGTATTCTACTGAAGGCGTGCAGGTAAAAAACAAATAGCTTCAACTTTTTGTGAGAAATTCCATTCTCAGGCTTAGCCAAGCCGCACTACAATTTTACTTGGCACAAAGAATGTTCTTCCAAGGGACATAGTCATGCACAGCAAAAGCGTGCTCAAAGAATTGAATCCAAAAGGAATAAAACAAAAACAAGGGACGGAAATCTTTTGCTCGCATGCAACTTCGAAACTGCTCAAACTACCCGCCAACCACATGAAAACAAATCAACAAATTCGTTTAGGCCGTGATTTTCATTTGTTGAACATCACTCAGTTTCTAGGTGCATTTAACGATAACGTTTTCAAGCTTTTCCTTATTTACGCCCTAATCACCATAAAAGGCGAAGAAGCGATAACTTCTATTAACCATCTGGCAGGGGCTATATTTGTTCTACCCTTTTTGATTTTTGCCTCATCAGCCGGTTTTCTTGCGGGCAAGCTTCGAAAACAGGCAATTATAAAACATATTAAACTCGTCGAGCTTGCTATCATGTCGGCTGGAGGTCTGGCTTTCTATTTCCAGTCGGAGTGGGGACTTTATGGCATCCTGTTTTTGATGGCCACCCAGTCTGCCTTCTTTGGGCCTGCAAAACTTGGCATCATACCAGAAATCCTCCCCGCTCATGCACTGTCCAAGGCAAACGGGTGGCAGCAAGCATTCGTTTTTATGGCGATCGTCCTCGGCACTGGACTGGTGCCTGTTTTCAGCAGGGTGGCTGGAGAACAATTCCATTGGGCATCTCTTTTCTGCATCGCGATTGCATTCTTGGGGTGGTTGCTGGCTTGCGGCATTAAACCAACAGAACCAAGTGGCACAAGTCAATCCTGGCACCTCAACCCGCTGTCCGGAGTCGCAAAGACTTTCTGGTCCATCAGAAAGGATCGCCCCTTGCTGATGGCCCTTTTGGGCGCCGCTTTCTTTTTGCTTATTGGCGGATTCTTGCAGATGAACCTGATTCCATACGGAATCGAATACACCAACCTCGAGAAAAACGAGGATGCCTCCTATTTATTCCTGTTCGTCGCGGTAGGCATTGGCATTGGCGCACTCACCGCAGGCAAGGCTTCAGGACAGAATATTGAATTCGGTTTGGTCCCATTGGGAGCGCTTGGTCTTTTCCTGGGACTGACTCTTCTTGGACTCAAGGTGGGAATCGGAAGTATTGCAGCCATAGGTTCTATTTTGTTTATGCTGGGGCTAAGCGCGGGGTTTTTTATCGTTCCATTGGTCGCATTTATTCAGTTGCACAGCCCGCGTGAACAGCTCACGGAAATACTGGCACTCGATAGCTTTTTAAGCTTCTTGGGAGTACTGATTGCCGCCTTTTTACTGATGGCACTTGATGCCTTGAACCTGGATCCAGCTGCCTGTTTTCTCGTCGCAGCGGGACTCACTGGGATTCTAACTGTTCTTGCGCTTAAATCACTCCCAGACTTTCTTATCCGATTTATAGGGTCCGTCCTACTCAAACTCGTCTACCGCGTCCGTATTGAGGGTCTGAACCATCTCCCTGCCAAGGGACCTGCTCTTTTGGTATGTAATCACATTACCTATGTGGATGCGCCGCTTTTGATGAGTCTCTATCAAAGGAGAATCCGCTTCCTTATTTATCGTGATTACTACGAAAAAAAATGGCTCAAGTCTTTCCTGAATTTGATGGGAGCGATTCCAATTTCGGAAAATGACCCCCCTCGTCAAATCATGAAATCCATTCAAACAGCTCGTAAAGCGCTTGGTGATGGGTATCTGGTGGGGATTTTTGCAGAAGGCAAACTTACAAGGTCGGGATTGATGAGCGCTTTTAAACCCGGCTATCAAAAAATCACAAAAGGCACGAACGCCCCTATCATACCCGTATACCTTGGCGGCGCTTGGGGAAGTCTTTTCAGTCACGCAGGAAAAGGGCGTTATCGTAATCATCGCTTGCGAGTCCCCTACCCCATGCATGTAAACATCGGCCATCCAATGCCTTCAAATTCCCAGACACATGAAGTCAGACTGGCGGTGCAGGAACTGGGAAGTGCCTATCATGAAAAAGCTGAATCTCAAAAAGGATCGCTGGCAACCGCAATGATCCGGTCCGCACGACGGTTCTGGAGACAGCCATTTGTCTCTGACACAACGGACAAGAGGCTTACACAAGGCAAATCTCTCATTTCAAGTTTACTTTTGCGAGATCGACTCAAACAGGAGCTCAATGCCGAAGATGAGGCTGTGGGCATACTTTTACCTTCCTGCGTTGGAGGAGCTCTTGTCAATTTCGCATTGGCTCTGGATGCCCGTATTGCAGTCAATTTAAATTTTACGGCATCATCTCAGGCTTTTGATTCAGCGATTAGGCAAAGCGACATCAAGGTCACGATTACCTCCAGGGCGTTCCTTGAGAAAATTGAGATCCAGGAACTCACCGATCGCGTGATCTTTATCGAAGACTTGGGTAAGGACTTCTCCGCACTGGATAAAATCAAAACTGCTCTCAAAGCACGCTTGTATCCGATGCCTTGGATTCTCCCAACAAAGTGCTTTGATCGAACACGGACGGCATCCATTCTTTTTTCATCAGGTTCTACCGCAGAACCGAAAGGGATTAAGCTCAGCCATCACAATTTGATGTCGAATGTAGAGGCTGCAATGGAAGTCATTCCCCTGAACAGTCATGATGGGGTGGCTGCCGCACTGCCCTTTTTCCATTCCTTTGGCCTGACTGGTACCATATGGTTACCGGTTCTTGCAGGCATCAGGGTGCATTACCACACCAACCCCTTGGAGGGAGCCAAGATAGCTGAAATGGTGCGTGAGGAGAAAAGTACCGTCTTGTTTGCTACACCTACCTTTTTGATGGGCTACATCAGGAAAGCAAAACCGGAAGACTTCGAAAGCCTAAAACTCATCATTACTGGAGCCGAAAAATTAAAAACCAAACTCGCAGATATGTTTGAAAAAAAATTCGGTGTGCGTCCTTTGGAGGGTTACGGCACAACGGAACTTTCCCCTATCGTTTCACTCAACCTCCCGCAACCACCCCAAAAAGAGGAGTTCGCTCCGACGCATAAAACCGGTACGGTTGGCCACCCTATCCCCGGTGTTAGCGCAAAAATCGTTGACCCTGAATCTCGCAAAACGCTGGCATACGATCAAGAGGGCATGCTACTGATCAAGGGCCCCAACGTAATGCAGGGCTACCTCGGACCACAGGAGAAAACCGACAAAGTATTGCAGAACGGATGGTATGAAACGGGCGATATCGCAAAACTGGATGAGGATGGTTTCATCACCATTACAGGCCGTTTATCCAGATTCAGCAAAATTGGTGGAGAAATGGTGCCTCACGAGGCTATAGAGCAGGTACTCTTGGAAGGCTGTGCCGAATATAACGAACCGGTTATCGCGGTGACATCAATCCCTTGTGAACGCAAAGGAGAGAAACTAATTGTCTTGTATGCTGAGGCACTTGGAGAGAAAGAACCATTACTCGAAAGCCTCAAACAGTCGGATATTCCAAATCTTTGGAAACCTCATCATCAGTCATTTTACAAAATCCCCAAACTACCCGTTCTTGGAACAGGAAAACTGGACCTCAAGGGGATCCGCACCACAGCTGCAGAAATGGCGAGTGGGACTTGAAATTATAAAAATGGGTCCAGCATCGAAGATACTGGACCCTTTCGGCGGTGTTTTGCCTCCCGTGCAAGGAAAGTTTTATGAGCAACCCAAGCTTTCGCCACAATTGAGACACTTGTAACAAGCGCCATTGCGCACTGTTACATGACCACAATTCGGGCATGCCGGGGCATCACTTTGATTGACAAAAGATTGACCTTCCATCGAGGTCGCACCTCTATCCGCACGTACTGAGGATGTTCCATTTTCACCTCCAGCATTGATGTCCAATGAGAGTGCTGTGCGGCTTGCCTCTTCACTCAGTGGCAGTTCAGCGATCGGGCGGTTGATCGATTGCTTCTCCACTTGCTCCAGTCCGGGCATTTTCAGCTCAGGCTGCGGATCGGCAGTCTCAGCTGTTTGAAACTTTCCCGGCGCAAAGGTCTGCGACATCCAGCGAAATACATAATCTGGAATGGAGGAGCAGTTGCGTATGTTGGGATTCTTAGTGAAGCCAGAGGGTTCAAAGCGCTGATGTGAAAACTTCCTGACCAAAGCCTCCAAGGGCACACCATACTGCAAGGCCATGCTCGTCAAGGTAGCAACACTATCCATGAGCCCCCCAATCGTGGAGCCTTCTTTGGCCATGGTAATGAATAATTCACCAGGGCTATCATCTTCAAACAATCCCACAGTTAGGTAACCTTCGTGTCCGGCAATATCAAACTTATGAGTCACCGCCTTACGGGTTTCTGGCAATCGACGGCGCAATGGCTGTGTTGCTTGTTTTCCTAGTCGCTCAATTTCTTTTTCAAGTGATGTGATCTTGTCTTCAACCGATTCATTTTCTGACTCCGTGGAGGATTGATTTGTGTTAAGAGGCTGTGAGCGTTTTGATCCGTCACGATAAATAGCCACACATTTCAACCCCATTTTCCAAGCCTGCACATAAGCATCTTTGATATCTTGAACCGAGCACTCATGAGGCAAGTTTACGGTTTTCGAAATGGCTCCACTGATGAAAGGTTGAGCAGCGCCCATCATTTTCAAGTGAGCCATGTAATGAATACTTCGCTCGCCTTGGTGCGGCTTGAAAGCGCAATCAAAAACACTCAAATGCTCCGGGTGAAGACCACTTTCAATGACTTTCCCGTTTTCCGTCACATTCTCGATAGTGTCATGTTTTTCAATATGACTGATGATGCGATCCATTTCCTTTTGGGTGTAATTAAGTCGCTTCAATGCTTGCGGCACCGTTCGATTGACAATTTTGAGCATACCACCACCCGCAAGCAATTTGTATTTCACAAGCGCGATATCAGGCTCAATACCAGTGGTGTCACAGTCCATCAGGAAAGCAATCGTTCCCGTTGGAGCCAAAACTGTGACCTGCGCGTTACGGTAACCATGTTCCACGCCATGTCGTTCAGCATGTTCCCAACAATGACGAGCTTCCTGTTTCAGGTAATCAAATTCCTGACTGGGCTGAATAGTTTCTGCTTCCTTTTTGTGG
>JBDQII010000018.1:0-22464 GCA_040264395.1 Verrucomicrobiota bacterium | reverse complement strand
GTCCAATCTTCTACCTGCTCGTTTTGACAGATTTTAACCACGATGTCATTCCGTCCCGCACGGAGACCGGCATCCATGATGTATTGATCGATCTTCATTCCGCGATGATATTCATCGCGCCCAAAAAGAAGCTCGCCGTTGAGCCATACCTTCCAGGCATTTTTACAACCCAACCTTAACTGCACAGGCCGCTCCTGATCAGAAATAAAGGCATGATACGCATAGGCGGTGACTTCTTTCTGATAGCCTGGATAGGCATCATTGATATCAACCATCCCAAATCGATCATCGCTATTTAACGATTCCCAGGACACCTCACCACTTTTTCCTTCAAATGCACCATCCAGCCGTAACTCTTTTTCAGGAGGGAAAACAGTTTCAAAGCCACCTCGATCTAGATTATGGAAAGGACCGACAACTTTCCAATCGGTGATGAACCCCAGCAAATCAGGGATATCAACAGTGTATTCCATTTTTTCAAGTTCATCAGCCAAAGCTCTGATCTGTATAACATCACGAGCATATTGGAGCGCCTGCCGAAAGATCACTTTTGCGGTGGAAGCTTGATTGTCAGACAAAGCCTCGTTACCTGAAGCAATCCACTGATCGACCGCCTTTTCTCTCAGGTCATTTGACGGATCATTCAACATCCCTCGAAGCAAGATTTCTCCTGCTTTGGTATCACTGTTTTGAATTAGTTCGAAACACAAGGATCGCGCTCTGGGCGCGTTCTCATCATTCAGCAGAAATTCCGTCAAATCCATCAAGGGAAGCGACGAATCCGTCTTGAGTGCAAGGTGAACAATGCTTTCAATGGAAGATCGAAGCCAATTCTGAGCCAAAGGGGAGGCTCCCTTCATACCTGTCAATATCGTGACAAGAGTGTCAGGGGTCTGTTGACCGAGTGAATGTGATGCTGCTGAAGCATCATGATTTCCAAGCCCTTCGGTGGATACGGCGCGAATGGTCTTGATCCAAGCGCTTAGCTCTGGCTGCGAAGCGGCTCCTTGCGTACGCTGATTGAGCCCCATGGACATAAATATCAACACCGCAGAAAAGGACTTAGAAAAGTATCTCATGATGTGGTGAATCATCGCTCAAATATACAAAAATGCGCAATGCAAATATGTGAGCGGTTAAAATCATTCATCAATCAAGAATAGCACCAAACAATCTGGACAAGCTGAGTGATGACAATAATATTGCCATGATCAATCCATGAAAAAACGGCCAAAGTTTAGAACCATGACAAGCTCACGGTATTATCCATTTTATTGGTTAGCCTGCGGGTACCTGCTCCTGATCTTTGGCGTCTCTTTAATTTCGCTGAAGGCAGAAACAATGCGTTTCAATAGAGACATCCGCCCGATCCTGGCCGAGCATTGCCTTCACTGTCACGGACCTGACTCAGATTCGCGTAAAGGCAAACTGAGACTGGATCTTGAATCCGACGCCAAGCAACATGCGATTGTAGAAGGTGACTCTAAAAAAAGCCCATTGATCAAACGCGTCCTTACAACAGATCCTGAGGAGCGCATGCCCCCGCCCGAAGAAAGCTCTGGATTGTCTGAACTTGAGATACAAACACTGACTCGTTGGATCGATGAAGGAGCATTTTACGAAAAACACTGGGCATTTGAACCTATCCAAAAACCACCCACTCCGGGTGCAGGCTATGACAACTGGTCGAACATCGATAAGTTTGTATTGGCCGAACTGGAAGCGTCAAATCTGAGCATGTCTCCACCCGTTTCTCGATCGAAGTGGATTCGTCGTGTCACGTTTGACCTGACAGGACTCCCTCCAACCTGGAAGGAGGTAGAAGCTTATGTCTTCGATCCATCGCCTGAGGCCGAGGAAAAAGTGATTGATCGATTGCTGGAGTCGCCGCGCTATGGAGAACATTGGGGACGGCATTGGCTGGATATTGCACGTTATGCCGACACGCATGGAGGCAGTGCCATTGGATTCACGAAATTCCCCTTTTCCTACACTTACCGGGATTATGTGATAGGGGCATTGAATGAGGATGTGCCTTTTGACCGTTTTATCACCGAACAATTGGCGGCCGATCAACTCGAATTACCTGAAAACGATCCTTCATTGGCGGCATTAGGCTTCCTCACCATTGGCCAACGGTTTCGCTCACCACACGATATTATAGACGATCGTATCGATGTCATCACTCGCGGCATAATGGGTCTGACAGTCACGTGCGCACGTTGTCACGATCATAAATTCGACCCCATTCCCACGACAGATTACTACTCTTTGTACGCTACCCTCGCCAGCAGCTCTGAACCAGAACTATTACCGGTGATCGGGGAACCAACCGAAACGGAATCCTATCTTGCCTATGAAAAAAAATTACAAAATTTGAAAACAGAGTATGGCGACATGGCACGGGAACAATCGGAGATTCTTAAAGGGCGACTCCGCATGCAAGTAGGAATCTATCTGAAAGCATTGGCGCGTGGCACTCCTGAGCAAGATCTGTCCGTTTCTTTTCTTTCCTTCAGAACAGAGGACATCCGTCCTCATGTATTGGAAAGATGGCGGAATTATTTAAAGCAAATACCTCCAAACGACCCGGTGTTTGGTCCATGGAAACAATTGGCCCGCTTTTCAAATGCAACTTTTCCAACGCAACGCGTGGCACTGATGGAGCAATGGGAAAAAGAAAATGGAGATATTTCCAAACTGACGCCAATGGAAAACTTGAGTGCCAAGGCACCGGCCTGGAACCCTCTGATATTGAATGCCATTAAAATGTCCGCACCCAGTTCAATGGAAGCACTTGCTGAAGCATATGGAACTCTTTTCGCAGAAACGCATCGTGACTGGACCCTGGCTCAGGTTCAATCCGCAGAAGAAGCCTTACCCAATGGAACCACCATTCCTGATCAGGATCAACGCCACCGCAAGATCAACAGCGCTATCCTTAGACAGTTACGAAGTCACTTGTATGCAGATGAAAGTCCAACGGCATTACCGGAGAAACTGGCATCACGGCTGCTCAACCGTACCGTCAGCGATCAGTTGAACGGAAGGAGAAACGCCATTCACAATCTGCACTTGAACGAGAAAGGTTCCCCTCCGAGATCCATGGTGCTAGCAGAGAATCCTGATGCTGAAAAAAAGACGTTTCATGTATTTCGTCGAGGGAATCCATTGAATCGTGGCAAGCAGGTTCAACCTCGTTTCTTAACAGTGGTTGGTAATGGCACTGCCAAACATTATCCACCCAGAAAACAACGATTATCTTTGGCTCAGTCCATCACATCAGAAAGCAACCCTCTCACAGCAAGAGTAACTGTTAATTGGATCTGGAGACATCATTTCGGTCGGGGACTCGTGAGAACTCCAGATGATTTTGGTACACGAGGAGCACGGCCCACGCACTTAAAACTTCTGGATTATCTGGCGTCCACTTTCATGGAAGATGATTGGTCGATCAAAAAAATGCATAAGCGTATTCTCCTTACCAAAGCATATCGACAAGCATCTGTTGAAGATCCGAAAGCTAGGGAAAAGGATCCTGATAATCAAACAATCTGGCGCATGCCTCGTCACCGTTTGGCCATGGAAGCCATGCGAGATGCCATGTTAAAGGTATCGGGCGAACTAAGTACAACCATGAATGGACGTCCATTCGACATGATGACGAAACCTGTAGTACCTCGACGCAGCGTCTATGGGTTTATCAACCGGGACGTTCCCTCCACCCTGTTGACGACATTTGACGGAGCCAACCCCAGCGCGTGCACGGCGAAGCGACCAGAAACAACCGTTCCCCAGCAAACTCTGTTTGCTCTTAACTCAAGCTTCATTCAGGATCGAGCCAAGGCCTTGATTCAATTACCCGGTATCGAGGAGGCCAAAACAGAAGAACTCAAAGTTCGTCTTCTTTATCAACAAACGCTTTCCCGACTCCCTGAACCCGGAGAAATCGCCATGGCGCTCGAGCATGTTCATGATGCTACATCCGAATCAAAGAGTGACCCATGGCATCAATTGGCACATGCTTTGCTTGCCTCCAATGAATTTATTTTCGTGGACTAATGACGATGCAATTTCAGACACCCAATACACGCAGGTCTTTCCTGAAACGCTCTGGAATGGGCTTTGGAAGCATAGCCCTCAACAGCCTGCTTGCCAAAGATTCATCGGCGGCTCAACAGCCAGAAACTCATTTCCCTGGTAAAGCCAAACACGTAATCCATGTCTTTCTAAACGGAGGCATGTCACAGGTGGACACCTTTGACCCCAAACCTGAACTGACCAAACGCGGTGGTCAAATGCTACCATTCGACAACCTTCAGACAGAACGTCGAACAGGTGTCGCACTGCCTTCACCCTTTGATTTCAAGCAGCATGGCATCAGCGGCATACCTGTCAGCGATCTTTTTCCGCATCTTTCAAAATGTGTCGATGACATGGCTGTGATCCGCTCGATGTATGCCGAGCTGCCAAGTCATGAACTTTCGCTGATGCTGATGAACACGGGTACCCAGCGTCTGGTGTGGCCAAGCATGGGCTCCTGGTTGACCTGGGGTATGGGTTCGGGCAACGAAAACCTGCCAGGTTTCATTGCACTTTGTCCGGGCGGTATGCCTGTGGGCGGAGCTGGGAATTGGCGCAGCGCCTTTCTTCCAGGAGTTTATCAGGGAACCCACATAGACACTTCCAAAACAAATCCACGCGAACTGATCTCAAACGCCACCAACACACGATTGACGCATCAGGAGCAACGGAAGCATTTTGATTTACTGCAGGCCATGAATCGCAGACACGCTGAACTGCGACCGAACGAGCAATCTTTGGAGGCACGCATACAATCTTTCGAACTCTCTTACCGCATGCAGTTTGAAGCAACAGATGCTTTTGATGTTTCGAAGGAACCAGATCACATCCTGAAACTATATGGCGAGGGGCCTCAGAACAGACAACTGTTGATGGCTCGAAGGCTTGTTGAGCGCGGAGTTCGATTCGTGCAAACATGGCATGGGAACATGCAACCATGGGATAGCCACAGCAATATCAAGGAGACACATCGAACCGTCGCCAATCAATGCGATCAGGGGCTCGCTGCTTTAATCATCGATTTGAAACAACGTGGCTTATTGGATGAAACACTGATTTTATGTACTGGTGAATTCGGGCGAACACCCTCCGTTGAAATGGATCAAGGCGGTGGCGGCGCCGCACAAGGCCGTGATCACAATCATTGGGGCTTTAGCCTGTGGATGGCGGGTGGAGGGATCAAAGGCGGCACCACTTATGGCGCCACGGATGAATTTGGCTTCAGAGCAGTTGAAAACCCGGTCTCCATTCATGACCTGCATGCCACCATGCTGCATCTACTGGGCTTTGATCACGAAAAACTGACGTATCGCTACGCAGGCAGGGATTTCAGGCTGACAGATGTCTTTGGGGAAGTCGTTCGGGAGATTATAAGCTAAACCCCGGTCAATTTATTGAATTTCATACGGAACCGGAAACCACCCTGTGTTGCGCAAAACACTTTATTGATACTCATACTGATTCAGAACCCGATATGAAGCATTTAACAATCACGCTTCGCGTTTCCCTCTGTCTTTCAACCATCGTCATCGCGGCAATCTAGGGATCAAAGCCTCCATTTTCAAACCCGCCACCATGATATATGCCGACAATATCACACCTGTCCCATCGAGAATCCCTGGCATCGCATACTTCGGAGCATTCCCGCTTTCATCCAACCACGACTCGACCTAGCCAAAATTCATAAACACACCTCATAAGAAAATTCCCTGGTTGCATGGTTCAGGTGAAAAGAGAAGACCACTCGCTGGTTTGGACAGAAAACGGTGCTTGATCAAGCCGGTTAAAAAAGCAAGGTCAACGATTGGATTTGCCATGGCAATCCACCGATTGATACTACTTCTGGAGAAATCTGGCTCGAAGATGCAACCGGAAACCAAAGTAAGAATACTTCATGGAACCATTAGGAAAAAGATGGCATGGCGTCCGGAGTGAATTTGAGATGATTTGGGGCAAATCCCCTGATCGTCAATGAATAGTTTTTCATCGAGCAATTTTTACGAGCTGAATGATAGTACGACCCTATGCTATCAGTCGATCGAGAGCCGTTGCCTTATTTCTAATGAGTCAAAAAAGGTAAGGCTACTCCTCCTCGGGAATATCGATAGTGATTGTAGATGCCACCGTCATTTGAATAGCTCCATTTTCGGTCAAAACGGGTATGACACCGATTTCAAACTGACCTGGAGCCGCTGCTCCATTTCGAGGAAACGTCACCGAAGTACGAACCACCGCTTCACGTCCGTCCGTCGCAACGATACTTGGCGAAGCAAGCATCACGGCTCCTTCAATCTTTTGGATGTTTTTAAATAACATGCGAGCTTCCTCCGCCTCGAAACCACCAGCATTGTCAGTTTCATTACTGCTAGCGCGCATGTTTTGGAGTTGAAGCTGAGACAGACTCTCGTCAGCCAGATCAGCAATCTTGCTGTTGATTTGAATGTAAACCTCGCCATCCGGTGCTGTATTACTTGTGGGCGTCATGAAGACGAAAGTCCGCCTTCCGGGAGCAGTCAGCCATCCACCGGTAATCAATGTCATTCCTTTCTCTACTTCCACATTAACAGCGGCCGCATAATAATCAGCTTTCTCAAATTGCTCCTCCTCCTTACCTTCTTCTATTGCTGCACGCTCCTGGTCTTCAAGATCGGGCTTGGGGCGTTGCAAATCTTCTATTTTACTGCGCAGTTTGGAAACCTCTCCCCGCAGACTGGCGAGCTCCATACGTTCCCGTTCAATGCGTTTTCTTTCAGAGTCAGAAATTTGTTTGGTGCGGAGCGTTTCCAGCTCTTCTACCATTTGACGTTTTTCAGCTTCCAATCTGGTAACCATTTTCTGAGCAATAATGAGTTTGGGAGCAATTAGCATGCGCCCGCCCATAAAAGAGATGATGCCTACGATGAGTATTGAGATAACAAAAACAGGTTTCATGTGGTTATGTTCATGGTTCAATACCGATTTTGGCCTAAACTGCCCCAATGACAACGTTTAAAGCGCCAACCGTTCATTGGGAACCTTGTTCAAAAGAATATTGCCAAGAATGCAGCAATGTGGGCAAATCAAAACGATCTTAAGATGATCAGACTTGAGGGATCCTTGCATCATCAATGGAATCCATACTTGTGAGGCTTGATCATTCAAAAACCTGAACCAAGAATACATGAACAATAAACCGCTTAAACTGAATCTTGTCGTGGCAATGCTTGTCATCGTGAATGCCCCAAATTCCCTTACCGAAGGATTTCGGAATCCAACCTCGGGTGCCATCAATCTTGGCAGGTCTGGTGGAAGAATCGCCCATGTTGATAATGCCAGTGCAATCACTCAAAACCCAGCCAACTTGATGGACCTGAAGCGGCCTGAAGTCACAGTGAGTTTCAACCCTGTTTATATCAGTGTCGAACATCAGAACGCTTCCGGTGCAACGGCCGAGACTGAAAATGCATGGAAGTTTCTGCCCGCGGCGTATGCATCCATGCCAATTCTAGATGATAAGTATGTCATCGGTCTAGGTATCACCAGCCCTTATGGATTATCAAACGAATGGAAGAATGCAGGTGGGTTTGCGGATACAGCGAACCAGGGGTCTTTGAGGTACACCACTCCTCATTTCAGCGAGTTGCAAACAATCCTTGTCAATCCAACAGTGGCATTCGATGTAAGTGAAAAGGTCTCGATGGGACTTGGCCTTGATATCCAGTGGTCTCAATTGACTTTCAAACAACACGTGTTTCCGAATGGTCGCTTCGTTGCAAAATCGGATGGTATCGGTGCGGGGGCCAACCTGGGTATTACGTGGAAAATAACAGAGCGTCATCGACTGGCCTTTACGGCGCGTTCCCCCATCACGGTTGATTATGACGGTGATTTTAATATGAATGTTCCCGCTGCCGGATTGAACGTGAATACCAGTTTTTCTTCTGAAATTCAATTCCCTACTCAATTACATCTCGGATACGGCATAGAATTGACCGACACCATTCGATTGGAGGCAGACGTTGAATTTCTTGAGTTTTCAAATTTTGACACCCTGCCTACTGAAACGGGCGTTCCATTGCCCGGGTTACCCACGTCACTCAATCAGGATTGGCACGATACTTATACCATCGGCATGGGAGGTGATTGGAAATTTGCTGAAAACTGGATCATGCGGGCAAGTTATCAATTTTTTGAAAGTCCTGTCCCGAATGCAACTCTCTCCCCTACTATTCCTGATTCAAATCAAAATGTTCTGACTGCAGGTATAGGCTATGGCACTGACAACTATTCCATCGATCTTGGTTATGGATTGGTGATTTACGATGAGCGCAAAATCAATCAGGGAGGAATTTACGATGGTAATTTTGACTTTGCAGTACACTTATTCAGCCTCACCTACACAAAGAAATTCTGAAAGCACACGAAAACAAAACGCCTTGGTAATTAATTCTTTCAATGCACCTAATTAAATTGTGCCCCCAAACGCACCACAATAATAGGTCGGATGTCTTGTAATTAGGTGATCCTTCATGTAATGGTTGTTCATAATTCAAATTTCAGACGCAATCTAAGATGAATATCTATATCAAAAATCAACCCCGGAAAACAAACGGTCGAGTGTATCAAACAGGCTTCACTTTGATCGAACTTCTGGTCGTCATCGCCATCATTGCAATTCTGGCTGGCATGTTGCTGCCAGCCCTGAGCAAGGCAAAAACGAAGGCCCAAGGCATCTTGTGCATGAACAACAACAAACAGATGATGCTTGCCTGGAGATACTACAGCGACGACAACGAAGACAAATTAGTGGGAGCAGCAGGTTGGAGCAATGGGGGGCGTGAAGTTCCCAACTGGACAGGAGGGAGCTGGCTCACATTGAGTAACCCCAAGGATCCCAACAACTGGAATCACGCTCAGTTCACCCACCGCAGCCCTCTTTGGAATTATACCGGGGGAAGTGAAAAAATCTGGAAATGCCCTTCGGATAGAGCCTACGGGATCAATCAAGCAGGTCAGCGGGTACCCCGCATCCGAAGTATGTCGATGAACAATTGGGTGGGGGGCCCCTCATGGTCCTCATCGGGCAATGGATGGAAGGTTTACACCAAAGACTCCGATATGACAGCGCCTGGTCCCAGTCAAACGTTTGTGCTGATTGATGAGAGGGAAGACAGCATCAACGATGGCTATTTTGTCGTTGATATGCAAGGCTTTCCGGACAGGGGAGCAAGCTGGAAAATTGTGGACTACCCTGCCAGTTACCACAACGGTGCAGCTACCTTTGCGTTTGCCGACGGGCATTCGGAAATCCACCGATGGACAAATCCTCGCACGATTCCAAGCCTGTCGAAGAGTAATATCCCGCTGAATGTTCCTTCGCCAAACAACGAAGATGTGTTGTGGATGCAAGAGAGAAGCACTCGACTAATAAACGCAGTTCGTTGAACGAGTATTATTCCTTTAATAATTATCTGAATTCAATAGCAATGCCAGTCTTCTCAAGACTGGCATTTTTCTTTTTCTCCGTTAACAAAATGACGCATTTTGGCTCATCTTTATCACTTCAAGAGTCATAAAAAACCACCAGAGTGTTTCTATTTGACTCAAAAAAAACGTTTTTAAGCAAAAAGATGTTAAAAACCGGGCCAGTGAAACAAAATTTATTAAAATTTGCACATGGTACAAAACATGCTATTTTTAATTGTGGATCACGCGTGAGAGCATGTATAGCTGCTGTCCCGTGACCTTACCTCTTTCGCACTCAATGCGAAAGAAACCCAACTACTTAGGCTTACTACGCACCGGGATATACGGTGTCCTGCTTGAGATGAGGGATTTTATCATCGTCCGGCAGCTGCATCTTTGGGTCCACTCAGCTGCCGGATCTTCTTTTAGAAATACCCTCAAAACATCTGCTGTGCGTCATCAACATAGGGCTATGGCGCATATTGAGTCAGTAGTTTCCGCCGTTATTCTCATCGATCACCATAGATAGGAGGCTCCCATCCCTCAGGCAATCTTCCCTGAGGTCGAACTCCATAGGCTGAACTGGGAATGGAATGATTCCCGGCCTTTTCCAAGGGCAAATCATCAGGCAGATGCTTTATTTTAAAATCCTTGTATTGAACTCGCATGGGCGGCCCGACATGCACCTGAACGGCCAATACACCTTCCAGTGACCTTCCTTTGGCGTCAAAATCAATCAAGTCAGTGGTTGGGTGACCATCAATCCAATGCTGATGATGATTACCGCGAACAAGCACCCGGTAGTCATGCCACTCATCAGGAGCAAATTCTTTCAATGGAAATTCCCCAACAACCCATGACTGCCCTTTCGCATCAATAATCACTTTCTCGCCCGTATGCGATAAGATGCGACGCCCTTTTTCTTCATATAGCATTCCGTTGTAGTTGGGATTTCTGGCCACCACGTCGCACTGATAGCCGGTAACAATATCAAGTCCAATATCAGGACGCGATAAACCCCGATACTGGATACCACTGTTACCTCCCGCACTGATCTTGACTTTGACTCGCAAATCAAAATTCTGGATAGTGGATCCTTTCCATGTGATGAAACGGTTCATCTTCAGCGAGCCATCTGCAATCCCAGTCAACACCCCATCTTTGACAGACCAGAATTTGGAGTCACCGGACCATTGCCCAAGTCCACGCTTACCTAACAGTTGGATGAAACCATCCTTCCCAGCTTGATGCGAAACAGCAGCAGAGGCCTGAGGATACGGCTCAGTAGAGGCTGCAAATCTTGTTTTCAAAGGTTTCAGAGGGCCTCCTAGCTCTTCAACTCGAGTATCAGTCCTTGTACGCATTGTCACTAAAGTGTCGGCATAGCTGGGATCTGTTGCCAAATTAACCAATTCGTCCGGATCATTCTTCAGGTCATGCAGAAACTCAAGACTATCATGATCCACATATCGAACATATTTGAATTGCTGATTACGAATACCCTCAAATGCGGGTATTCGGTGGCGCACCGCAAAATGTTCATGAAATGTGTCTTTTCGCCAATCGGATGGCTTGCCGGACTCAATCACCGGTTTCAAACTTTTCCCCTGATATCGCTCAGGAATTTGAATATCCGCCCAGTCAAGAAAAGTGGAAGGCAGGTCTAGGTTCAGGGCAAGTGCATCTGTGACTTTTCCCCGCTGGTCCTGACTCACACGAGGGTCCATCACAATCAGTGGCACCCTCAGGGATTCTTCATAATGAGACCATTTACCCGCAAATCCTCTGTTTCCCATGTGATATCCATTATCCGCGGTGTAGATGATAATGGTATTCTCAGCCATTCCCGCCTCATCCAGCGCTTCCATGAAACGACCAATAGCTCCATCAATGCCACTGACCATACGATAATAGGCACGCATGTTCGCCTGGTATTTAGCATCTGTATTCCACCGCCAGAAAAAGCGTTCTCGATTGATCGTCGTTTTCAAAAACTCAGGCTGATCATTGAAAATGGCAGGATCATTTAATCGAGGAGGATCCATTTCAATTTCTTCGTACATTCCATCCACGGCACGTGGCCAGGGGAAATGGCCTATACCAGGCCGACGGTCGCTGTCTTCCGCATGGCACGCGTTGAACCACATATTCAGGGCAAAGGGTTTGTCCTTGGGCTGTTGACGAATGAAGTCGATTCCTCGGTCGACAATCAATTCTGTTTCATGCCGCAAGGTTCCATCCGGAAGCTTTTTGTAAAAGGGGTTGCGACCAATTGCCTCGAAGACATCAAAGTGTTCGTTGGGGTCGTAGCCCTTGGGCATTTTTGCATGCCACTTACCAAAGTAGCCAGTCCGGTATCCCTGCTCTCGAAGCAGATCCGAATACAAGGTTTCAACCGCATCTGGCCTTGCCAGATCCGGCGCGCCCGATGTCCCATACCCCCGTCCAGTCAAGCCCGTCAGAATGGTCGTTCGGCTGACCCAACAAATTGAATGGCTGACAAAGGCGTTGGCAAAGCGCGTTCCACGAGAGGCTAATCCATCGATATTCGGAGTTTTCACAACATGATTGCCATAGCAACCGAGTGTCGAAGTTGTCTGATCATCAGTGAAGAAGAAAACTATGTTGGGTTGCTGAGCTTTCGCTGAAACCAGAGACAAACAGAGGATGAAACCGACAGTGAACAAATTTTTCATATTAAACACATTTTAATAACTCAGGAAAAACCAAATTATTCATGGGAGAAAAGAACACAGATAGCCGATGGCGCATGAACAACATTGCGATTGTAGGTCAAGGCTCCCGTGGACTGATCAATCTCAAAAGAGGCCAGCGTATGCGAATCCTGCCCGGCAGCAAGCAGCCACTTGCCTGCTGGTTCAATATTGAAATTTCTGGGGGTAGCTCCACGGACATGCTCACGTTCGATAACGGTAAGTTCGCCTGTTTCGCCAGCCACTCGATAAGCAGTTATCGTGTCATGTCCGCGGTTGGCTGAATAAACAAAGTCACCGCTTGGATGGACTCGAATTTCAGAGGCACTTGTAAAGTGTTCCAGAATCAATTGTTCGCGGGGAACCGAGGGAATGGTTTGTTTCGCTGTCATACTTCCGTTGCGATCATCATAGTCGAAGACAGTCACGCTCAGTGATAACTCATTAAGGACGTAAGCCCACTTTCCATTGGGATGAAACTTCATATGTCGCGGTCCTCCTCCCGGAGGCGTGGCTGCATAGCCTTGCATGTCGATGCGTGCATTCGCTGCATCGACTTTATAAATGACGACCTTGTCCAGGCCTAAATCAGGAACAAAGGCAAACCGTCCATCAGGTGAAAAACCCGTCCAATGTGGGTGTGGTGCATCCTGTCTGTTACCGGTAACTCGCGAAGCACCGGAATGCTCTATCAATTGATTTCTACCCTTAATACTACCGTCGGAATTCAATGCGAAAACGCCAACCGATCCTCCCCCATATTGAGCAGTCAGTAAAAACTGTCCACTCGAATGCACCGATACATGAGTGCCTCCACCATCTCCAATTTCAACTGAATTCAACAAAGAAAGCTCCACCTTATTGCCTTCGCGCTGAATGGCGTAACAAATAACCGAACCTTTGCCATCAATCGTTCCAACGGCATACAAGTGGGTTTCTTTTGGATGCATTGCTAGAAAGCCTGGCCCCTGGACCTCGGCGACAAGGGAAGGCCGCGACAATTTACCTGTCTCTACATTCAAATGAGTATGATAAATACCTTTGCTAGGCCAGGCACTGCCTGTTCCAATCCAGACATCCACACGACTTGCTTCAGCTCCGAGGACATGACCATTGAGTTGGGTTAAAAGACCAGCAACCAATGCAAGCCTGAGCAGGGCCAAAAATTGAGATAGGTAAATCATGTAGCCTTAAAACTAACACAAAAGATTCTAACCATGCCAACCTGTATTTGTCTTCGAACTTAACAAAATCATTCGGGAAGCGATTCCATAAAAGGACTGACGATAGCAAATGGATGATTATGATATTCGCCATGAGTCAGGTAGTTGCAATTATTGGCGCAAGTGACAATCCGGATAGATATGCTTTTTTGGCGGCAGAGTCCCTGAAATGCAAAGGTTTTGAAATCTTACTGATTAACCCTTACAAACAGAATATATTGGGAAAACCATGCTACACCAGCCTTTTGGAGGCACCTTTGCGGGCAGAAACCGTCACTGTTTATGTCAATTCAGAACGCTTCAAGGGCCATTTAAAGTCGATTGTTGAACTGAAGCCCAGCCGGATCATCTTCAATCCCGGAACTGAATCTCCTGAATACTACTCAATACTCCACGAAAATGGCATCGAGGTAGTCGAGGGTTGTACATTGATCATGTTGGATTCGAACACTTTTAAGACTTATTAAAGTTATAAGTCCGCTTGGACAAGATTCCATGTCGCATGCATGTTTACCATTTATCCACTCCAAAACCGCAATAAATAGCTATTTTTTAAATGAAAAAAAAACAACTCAAATACTATTTAGACTATTTGTTTATAGACTATTTCAATAAATATTAATCTCGCTTTATTTTTCTTATTTTTGGAAACCGGCAAATTTCCTGCTATATTGTAATATTATATGAAATCTGCGGTATTCTTTGAACGGGACGGTATTATCAACCAATATCAACGGGGACAAAGCAAGCCATTGCCTCCCCTTTCAGTGGAAGAATTTCAGATTCGCCCTGAAGTCGGGGCCTTGATTGCAAAACTGCGATCAATCGGTTTGATGATATTTGTAACGACGCATCAGCCTCTGCTGGCTACAGGGGAGCTGGACCGGAGAGAACTCAACCGTATGCATCTCATTATGCGGTCGAAATTGAATATTGATGATGTATTGATTTGCCCACACGAAACATCAGATCCTTGCCCATGCGCGAAACCAGAAACGGGATTGTTCAAGGAACTCGAACACCAATACAGAATCGATATGGACCATTCCTTTATCATCAGCGATAAATGGCAGGACGCTGCCGCAGCGCAGCTTTTGGGCTGCATCTCGGTGATGCTCGATTCACCTTGGGTTGGGAACGGTCATCGTGACTACTTAATGCATTCGTTCAGGGAGATAGAAGATAAAATTACCTTCCTGCACCACAACCAGAATGTCATGATGGTTGGATAGCAGGTAGTTTTTGATTGTCGGAACAGTTTGCTCGTATTTCGTTCGCCAGAATGAATGGAGTTACTTCCACGATTTACTCGGTTGTAATACCCTGAAGCTCATCTGAGTTATTTTCAGTTAAAACGGTGGTCTTTTGATTCCCCCCCTTCACTTCATTCATTTTTTCAGGACTGGGAATATCATCAAAACTTGCCTTTCGCTTACCTCCAAAGACTTGAATTAAACCGGTTTTATCCATGATCAGCTTCGGCCTGCTGGTGGTGTAGTCATGGCGCTGTCTTAGAAGTACCTTACCATCGGGTTTCACAATCGTATACCTAAAGGAGCGTGCACCATTTTGCATCAGCACATGCAGGTTACTGAAACGGTCCACTTGCCTTTCAGGTTCACCGAAGGAAACGATATTCCCCAGAGAATAAACCCCGTATATATATCTCTGATACTTGTCTGTTACTTTCACATAGAGGTCAATCTGCTTCTTATTAACCGCCCGCATCAAACTGTATTTCCTGATTTCGATAGGAGCAGAGGGGTCATTTTTATCTTTTACAAGGCCTATTTCACGATCCCACACAACAGATGCAGAAAGAATGCCAATCTCAACAGGAGTCGTCACAAGCTGCGTATTAAGTTCAGGAATGCTGATGTAGGCAGCCACCCGGTATCGACCAGGGTGATCAATCTTGTATGCAGGAATCAAATGAACACGACGGATAGCCCGGCTAGCGTTGGGCACCTTAAATTGCTCGACTACATTCAAATCCCCAACCTTTTCTACAGGAAATTCACCGCGTGATTCGATCGTAAATTGAAGCCAGTTTTTGTCCTTACCGAAATTGAGGGTTTTGCCAGAAAAATTGACAATTTCAACTTCCGCCATAATGGATTCATGGGCCAGGTAAAATTCCTTTTTGAATTCAATGGATACATCCACCTGGCCTTGCACACCTTGAGCAGCGCAACAAAGAAGGGACAAGCACAGAGCAAATTTTTTCAACATAGTTCCAGTTTATGAGTTACGAGCGTTGAGGCAAGCGACAAATCTTCGCCAGAAATACGCTTAGTCAGGAGAATGGACGCTTCAATATGGTCAAGAGTTCAATCTTTTTTGAAGATTGCCCCAATATGGAAGACTGAAGTGGCTTAAATGGAGACCTGTTTCAGGTTTTACATAACTGAACGATATTTACTGCGGAATATAAACCATTGCCTCTTTAAAGGGTAAGCTCTTAAGATAAATGTGCAATTACGATGGCACTGAGGGAGGCCGTCTTGAATGATGAATCACCAAATTGACAGTAAAAGGTTTGAACGAGCCTATCGCTACATGCTCAGCGCCCGTATTCTGGACGAAAGACTGGCTCAACTATATCGTGGCGGCAACGTTTACGGCGGTGTTTTTCTGGGGAAAGGTCAGGAAGCATTGAGTGTCTCAGTCGGGATATCACTGGACAAAGGCGATGTATTTGCCCCTCTGATTCGCGATGGTGCCGGACGCCTGGCTTTTGGGGAAACCATCCTTGATGCACTCAGAAATTGCCTGGGGTCTCCATTGGGCCCTATGAGGGCTCGCGATGGTAATGTTCACCGCGGTAAACCACGCGAGGGCTATATTCCCATGATCAGTCATCTCGGGGCCAACATCTCTGTCGTCAATGGTGCTCTGATGGCCAAACGCATGAAAGGAGAAACGAAGCAGATAGGCGCAGCCTGCATCGGAGATGGAGCCACTTCAACAGGCGCTTTCCATGAAGCACTGAACCAGGCGGCCATCGAAAAACTCCCCCTCTTGCTGGTCATCGCAAACAATCAATATGCCTATTCGACTCCAACAAGTGCGCAATTTGCATGCAAGGAGCTAAGCTTAAAGGCGCAAGGATATGGTGTGAGCACTCATGATGTGGATGGAACTGACCTGAAAGCCTGCATGACAACCCTTGAGAAAGCGGCCGCATTGGCACGAGCTGGAGAAGGCCCCCAACTCATCGTCGCGAAACTTCTGCGATTGTGCGGCCATGGAGAACATGATGATGCCCAATATATAAGTCCAAAAATAAAAGCTTCCAAAGTAGGGCGTGATTGCATGGATGAAGCCAGGAATACTTTATTGAAAGAATATCAACACCCCGAAAAAGAGCTGGATCAGTGGGCTACCGAAACCACTGACGAAATCAACCAAGCCATACGCCAGGTGCAACAAGAAGGTGGACCTGACCCTTTCACTCATAACTGGAAAGCACTGGCAACACGTGAACTTTGCGAGCCTCTGGGTAGTTCGGCGCTCTGAATTCTCACAGATGTAAGACTACCTATCACTGAGCAATGAGTATTACTTATCTGGAGGCAATTAGGGAAGCACAGGCATATCTTCTTCGGAATGATCCAAGTGTCTATATATATGGTCAAGATGTCGGTGCTTTTGGAGGCGCATTCAAAGCCACCAAGAATCTAGCCAAAGAGTTTCCAGGCAGGGTCATCGATGCACCAATAAGCGAGGATGCCATGGTTGGCTCGGCAGTAGGTGCTGCCATAGAAGGCATGCGCCCCATCATCGAGATGCAGTTTGCGGATTTTTCGACGGTTGGCTTCAATCAAGTAGTCAATCAAGCTGCAACGCTTTTCTGGCGAACTGAAGTACCTTGCCCTCTCACTCTGCGTTTACCGAGTGGAGGGACGTCGGGGGGAGGCCCTTTTCACAGCCAATGTCTGGAGTCGATTTATGCTCGCTTTCCAGGCTTGATAGTTTGCACTCCTGCTACTGTTGAAGATGCATACAGCATGTTGATTGAATCTGTCATGCTCAATGACCCCGTCATCTTTTGTGAGCACAAATACCTTTATTTTCACTTGAAAGCGGATTCGCTCCCACAGGAAGCGTTACCCATCGGCAAAGCCCGTATTGCACGCGAGGGGCGTGATATGACAATCGTTACTTACAGTGCCATGCTGCATGAGTGTCTTGAAGCCGCTGCAGAAATGGCTCAGGATGGGGCTGAAATTGAAGTAGTGGATCTGAGAACAGTCAAACCCATCGACACAGATACCATTATTGCATCCGTCGCAAGAACAGGACGACTTTTGTGTGTGGCTGAGGAATGGCCGTGGGGGGGGGTCAATGCCGAAGTAATCAGCAGGGTGGTGGCCGAGGGTTTCAACCTGCTGGATGCACCGCCACAGCGCATCAATGCCAAAGACACCCCTATACCTTACCACCCTGACCTTTGGTCTGTTCACCGGCCAACGGCGCAAAGCATTGTGGCGACGGCTCGTCAATTATTGAGGAACTAGCAAAATCAACCCTTTTAAAGCTGAATTTCATTACATGTCTGCAACGCCTATCATCATGCCCCAGCTCGGAGAATCCATCGCTGAGGCCACTATCATTGACCTGCTTGTGGCCGAAGGTGATTCGGTCACAGAAGGCCAGGACATCATTGAAGTGGAAACCCAGAAAGCAACAATGAACGTCACCGCGCCATGCGATGGTGTCATCGGCAAATACACCGTAGAAGTCGGCGAAAGCTACGCTGTGGGGGACGTCCTCGGGCAAGTTCAAGCAGAGAGTGAAAAAGAGACCGCACGCCCGGCTTTGAAGCCCAACTCAACAGTTCCTGTTGCCCCCCCCTCAAAGGCTGCCGACTTTTCACATTCAACCTCGACTAGCAAACCCACTGAAGTTGGAAGTGGAGGTAGTTTTTCAGTTGTCAAACCGACCATCAAAGGGCTTCCGGTTCCTGCACAATTCGTGGGGGCACAGTATATGTCTCCACGAATGAAGGCTCGGATGTATGAACTGGGATTACGGGAAGCGGATCTTGCAGGCATTGCAGGCAGTGGTGCTGGCGGGCGATTGACGATTCAGGATTTTGAAAAATTTCTAACCCAGCTTGAGCATGCACGATTGACCAAGGCCTCATCCATGCGGGTGGCAGTAGCCGATGCAATGCGACGCAGCTGGACCCGGCCTCTGGCGACAGTCGGACGCCCAGTTCAGTTAGATACCCTGCTCGAACATCGCGCGCAACTCGACCCGAAACCAGGTCCTGCGTTATTTGCAAGTCGAGCTCTGGCCATTGCGCTTTCGGAGAACAGCGCTGTGGCTGGACGTTTGATTGGTAACAAGATTGCTCATCCAGCCTCCATTGACATTGGGTTTGCCGTGGAAGCGGAGGACGGTGTACTGGTTCCTGTGATACGAAACGTCGACAAAACTCCAGTTACGTCCTTGGTAGAAACTTACAACCAACTGGTCATCTCTGCGCGCCAACGAAAACTGCCGGCAAATGCGACAGGTGGGTCAATTGCGACAGTGACTAATTTTGGCACATTCGGGCTCACATGGGCCACGCCTATTCCCCTCCCCGAACAAACTCTTGTGCTGGGACTGGGGGCGGGAAGGAAAGCCCCGTTCTGGGATGAGGAAAAAGGTGATTTTGTGCCTGTAATCGAATCCCAATTGACGCTTAGTTTTGATCACCGAGTTTTGGATGGAGGCGCCGCAGGACGCTTGCTGACGCGTATTAATGAATTGATGACGCACCCAGAACAATTATAGAAGACTTGCCTGGAAATTCTTAAAAATGATTTTGGCACTACTTGTGCTTGTCATTTGACAAACCAATCGATCAGAACCAAATTATACCTTGCCGGTAACTCAGCTTATTATCTGAGTAATGAAGAATCCGTCCTGTAAATAAGGCCGTGAATTGATTTCCGTTCGTGTTGGAGCGAGATAAGGATGGATAGACGTTTTGAAAACACCCACACCAGTTATGCCAAGTTTATTGATTTTACTGTTTGTAATGGCATTTGCCATTACGCCACATGTTGCGATTGCTCAATTCGTCCCCACGGAGATTGTCTACGAAAATTCACAAGAGGACGTGAGCGCGACGCACGCAAGACTGGAGGAATTTGGTGACGAAATCATTCTGGCTGGCGACAACCGCAAAATCATCCGATTTGAATTCGAATATTTTGGGAAATTTGAAGCTGATGGCGATGAAACATGCGTCTTGAGGTTCTACAGGAACGATGGTGAAGCATTGCTTCTTGATGACAAGGCTCCAGGAACGCTCATATACGAAAGTCAGCCTTTTACCTTGTTCCCCGGTTACAACACAGCCGTACTGCAAGGCATCAGCGTAGAAGTCCCGGATAAGTTTACCTGGACTGTTAAATTCGATGGCCTTACTGGTTTCAGCAAGGATCGAGCTGCTCTTGTGTTGAGGGATCCACCTAGTATAGGAAAAAGCTTTGATGATTTTTGGGTTCGCTTTGGCAATGGATGGGGTACTTGGAGGTTCAAGGGAGATCCTATCGCTAACTTTGCATGCAAAGCTACCTCCGAGTTTGACCTTTCAGTTACCTTTGCAGCCCTCGAAAGAAACGAAGACAATATGCCTTTGCTGACGATCCAGGGGCCGCGCGGACAAACAGTCATCGTTTGGGCATCGAATAATTTGAAGGAATGGGAGCCAATTGCACTTCAGGTACTCAACGAGCGCCGTTTCACTCTATTGGACGAACATGCTGATCCCGAAAGGCCGAGGTATTACAGAGCTGCTCTTACCAACGGCACCCCCATTGAAATGAGTAATTTCAAAATCCTGCCAAATAAAAAAACAAGGCTGAGTGTCTCTGGACCTCGTGGTTTACCTTTCACGGTGCAGGGATCTGCAGATTTTGAATCCTGGGAGGATGTCTTTTCGCTAGCCTTCCAGTCGCGCCCCATTACGATTCAGGATGGAGATGCTGCAGAGCAAGACATTAGATTTTACCGTATCCTGATCAATAACACCGTCGTGCAAGATGCAGATAGCATCCAAGAAACGATCATTACGTTTCCCGACGATTTTGTGAATGAATAAAAAAAGAGATTTTTTACTGAAATTATAAAATTCGATTCAGTATGGTCGAAGGATCTATCCAAGCTATTCTTCAGCGTAGATTGCAGCCTTTTTTATCTGAGAGATTCCACCAGACACTACAGCAAATCGTTTTGAGTGGCCAAGGAATTGCCTTTGTTTGAAAACGATCAGAAACAAGCTGTCAATTAAGCTTAGAGAGAGACAACGGGACTTACCACGTCACCAGCTACGTCAGTAAGCCGGAAATCCCGCCCACCGTATCGGTAGGTCAGCCTTTCATGATCAACTCCCAGCAGATGTAAGATGGTTGCATGCAAATCATGAACATGCACCTTTTGGCGGGTCGTGTAATATCCATAATCATCCGTCACACCATAGCTGAAGCCAGGGCGCACACCTCCTCCAGCCATCCACCAAGTAAATGCATGAGGATTATGATCTCTACCATCTTTGCCTTGAGCAGTAGGTGTCCGCCCAAATTCCCCCCCCCAAATTACGAGTGTTTCATCCAGCAAACCTCGACCCTGTAGATCCTGCAGCAGTCCAGCGATCGGAAGATCTACCTCGTGAGCCAGCTTCGAATGTTGTTTGGCCAGATTACTGTGCTGATCCCAATAGCCGTGAGTACACTGAACAAACCTTACTCCGGCCTCCGACATGCGTGCTGCCAGAAGGCATTGCCGTCCAAAGGAAGCAGTGGGTTCATCATCAATCCCGTAAAGTGATTTGGTAGCTTGAGTTTCTTTGGCCAGATCAAAAAGTGGGGGAGCCTCCATCTGCATTCGAAAAGCCAATTCAAATGATTCGATCCTTGCCTCCAGATCTGCATCAGAACCTGTCTGATCGAGTCTTAACTGATTGATTTTTCGAAGATAGAAAAGATCGCGCTCTTGCTCTACTGTGTCAGAAAAGGATGAAACCAAATCTGGAATCCCAACATCCGATATTGATGCGTCACGATGCCCCATCCGGACTCCCTGGTGCTTTGAAGGCAAAAAAGCCGCACCGAAATTTTGTACACCTCCGTGACCAAGTGTTGGTTGCAAGGTGATAAATGCAGGCAAATTCTTATTTTCCGTTCCTAAACCATAACTGATCCAAGCCCCCATGCTCGGCCGGACAAAGGTATCCGATCCTGTGTGCATTTTAAGCAAGGCTCCCCCATGCGCTTCATTAGAACCGTGAATGGACTTGAGCAAACACAACTTATCGGACTGTTTTGCTACTTCAGGAAAAAGTTCACTTACCCAATGACCGCTTTGTCCATGCTGCTTGAATTCCCAGGGACTGGCCAAAAGGTTCCCTGTCTTCGCAAACTGCACTCTGGGTTTTGCAAATGGCAAGGGTTTACCATGATCTCGCTTCAGCAGTGGCTTATAATCAAAAGTATCAATGTGCGAAGGCCCCCCGTGCATGAATAAAAAAATCACCCTTTTGGCTCTGGAGACAAAATGCGGTAATCCGTTTTGTGAATCATGGATATTGGCCATGGCTTCCTCAGCCATGATAGACCTCAAGGCCAAGCTTCCAAATCCAGTCGCAGCACCCGTCAGCATCTGACGGCGACTCAGTGGCAATGGCATTCGGCGTTGGCAAAGTTTCGATATCATTGGGGAAGATTATCAATCCAGATAAGTAAATTCATTGGAGGCAAGTAAAATGCGAATCCACCGTCGCAAGCGATCTTGTTCCAACCCATTGCCCATAGAATGGGCATTTTTTTGCACATAATCGAGTGCCAGTTCGCGTTCTTCGGCTGAAGGGTAGCGCGCAAAAAGAGTCAGATACCAATGCTTCAGTTTTTCATTGAGACTGGTCGAAGACTCCCCTTCAGCCGTCTGCACCATTGATCGAGCTACTTGATCGATCAGCTCATTGTTCATGTAAAAAAGCGCCT
>JBDQII010000017.1:0-22696 GCA_040264395.1 Verrucomicrobiota bacterium | reverse complement strand
CTCGGAGCGGTCATTTATTTACCAGTGCTAATTTCTGATTATACTTCTCCAAAGGTGATGCCTTTCAGGCCAAAAGCTCCACGCCAACAAACGATCAAGGTATTCCCAAGCGATCCACCCACCCGCAGGGCTGTCATGGATGTTCTGGCAAAACAACTCAATGCGATACGGTCAGAACAATTTGATGAGGCCTACCAATCTGCATCCTTTGGAATTCGCAGCCAAATTCCGTTGACCGAGTTTGAAAGAATGATTCGAATTCAATTTGAGCCCATGCTGCGCTATGAACAACTGGAGTTCAGTGAAGTTTATGATGACGGATCGCAGGCTTTGTTACGAGCGCGCCTGAGCATGGGGGGGAGGCCCACTGCAGTGTATTCATATGTCATGGCACTGGAAGAAAATCAATGGCGCGTCGGCGGAGTTCTTCCTGAAGACGCCATTCAAACAATTGTTCCACCGCCGAAAACAGCTCCCCCTTGAAACTACCAGAGGGGATTGGCGTTGAAGGCAGTGTGTCCCCATGGTGATGCCTGAGGACGATCCTCAATGAGCGGGCCCTGATATTTTTCCAGATAATCCAAAAGCATGCTTCGGATCACATCCGAAGGTGAGGCCATCCCGTTGGATTCCATTTTTATCATCGTTTTATCCCAATCCTCACGGGAACGATGGTGGTGTGTGATCAGGTAAGGTGAATGACAGTTGCCACAGTTAGCCAATACCAATCCCATCGCGGGATCTGAATGAAGCCCCCATGGATTGGGTGAAGCTTTGCCTTCCTCAGCAGCAACATATGAGGCCCATACGCTCACTGCCACCCCCAGGCCCAGGACCCCTCCCAGCAATGACGTGAAGAACGACATATCGAAGGAATGTTTTAAAAACTGCATCATAGGTTTATCCTTTTTCAAGCAACACGGACCGCAATTCGGTGGGCAGCATTGTTCAAGTAGCCTTTGGGATTCCAGCCAGGAACAAGCATCGGTTGCATCCCACCAGTGATGTCAGTAGCACGGGCCCATATTTCATAATAGCCAGTCACAGGCCATTTCAAACATAACTCCCAACGCTGCCATGCAAAGGCGTTGACCGGATTCGATAGAGACGCCTGCGTCCAGGTAGCCCCGAAATCATAGCTGAGATCCACCCGTGCCACGCGCCCCTTGCCACTCCAGGCATGCCCACGCAAGCGCACATTTCTACCATTCTGAGATGAGTTACCTGTTTCCGGATGCGTGATGATGGATTTGACAGGCATGGTTTGGATGATTTGCATATCCTCAGTCGGCACTTTGGCTCCCGGAGCGACAGGATGTTTCGGCACACGGTATGAGGTTCCTGTCATTTTGGTTCCATCATGAATTTGGTCACGCACTTGAATTCGTTTCAACCACTTACCTGAAGTGGAACCTGGCCAGCCGGGACAAATAAGCCTGAGCGGAAATCCATGCTCAGCAGGCAAGGGCTTACCATTCATCTCCCACGCGAGCATTGTATTTTCATCAAGCGCTTTTTCGATAGGCACTCCACGCGAGATGGGAAATTTACCTGACTCACGACTCAGCGTGAGATCTTCACCATAATATCCGATGTAAACAGCAGATGATTTAACTCCTGCATGACGCAACACATCCTTCAAACGAACTCCACGATACCGAGCACAACCCACTGCACCCAGAGTCCACGGATTGCCTCCTACCTTGGGGTAGTATCCCGCTCGCCCATTACCACCACACTCAATCACTAGAGCGGCCTCGTGAGGTGAAAAAGTATCCTTCAACGCATCGAGATCAAACTTCAACGATTCATTCACTTCGCCGTCAATCGTCAAAGACCAATCACCCAATGTCCCCTGTCTGGCTCGATCAGGAATCAATCCGTTGTTCCGGACAAAGTGCCTGGAGTAGGGGGTTATTTCATCATCCAGAAGTTTTGCAGTCGCTTCGGCATTGAGAGGTTTATCGCTGAGCATCCTTAATTCCTCTTTACCCGGCCAACCTTTCAATAATGCTTCTTGAGCCAGAGCACTGGGGAAAATGCCTGTCTTGAGTAAAAGATCCTGAAATACCAGAGGTGCACCCAGCGCGGTTGCCAGGCTCCCCAGGAAACGTCTCCGGTCAGAAGGCCGGAATGATCTTGAATGATCAGGTAAAGGATTTAGTCGGTTCATATGTTTGGCTCATGTAAGCTACTGAATCCTGGTAGATTTGTCCAATGGATCCAGGTAATTGGGTGATTCGACTATGCGTTCTGATCCAGCAAGGCGGTGAAACCCGCTTCATCTACAATCTGAAGCCCTAGCTTTTGAGCTTTCTGCAGCTTGCTACCTGCCGATTCCCCCGCCAACACAAAGCTTGTTTTTTTACTGACGCTTCCTGTGACCTTGCCTCCGATCGCTTCAATTTTTTCTGTAGCCTGCTGTCGTGAGAAATTTGGCAGCGTACCAGTTAAGACCCAGGAGGAACCACTTAAAGGATGTTCACTGTCCTCTACATACAGTGAAGATTTCATGCTCAAACCAAGCGCTTCCAAGCGGTCGATGAGCATCTGATTCCTTTCCTTGGAAAACCAGTTCACAAGACTGTCGGCAATGGTCTCACCTACTTCGTCCAACGCAACCAATGCGTCAACATTCGATCGCATGAGATCCCGAATGGTTGCGAAATGCCTTGACAGTTTTTTCGCGACTCCTGCCCCCACGTGCAAAATGCCCAAACCAAATAGCACCCTCCAAAGATCTCTGGATTTGGATTCCTGGACTCCTTCCAGAAAATTTTCTGCTGACTTGTCGGCCATTCTTTCCAGAGAAACAATTTGCTCGTGGGATAAACTATATAAGTCAGCCACATCTTCCACCAACGCCTTGGCAACCAACTGCTCAATCAATGCCGAACCACCGCCTTCAATATCCATGGCCTTACGCGAGCACCAATGCTCTAATCGGCCTCGAATCTGCGCTGGACATGATATGTTAGGACAACGCCAGACTACTCCCATTACCCCCGAGGATTCCTGCTTCACGGCAACGGATTCACATTCAGGGCAAACTGAAGGAAAGACAAAAGCAGAGGAATCTCTGGAACGCTTTTCCTGAATCACACACACCACCGCTGGAATAATTTCTCCCGCTTTTTCAATGACAACGGCATCCCCTTCCCGAATGTCCTTACGCTTGATTTCATCTTCATTGTGCAGGGTTGCCCTGCTGACCGTAGAACCGCTGACCAATACAGGTTCGAGTTCAGCCACCGGCGTCAGCGCGCCGGTTCTCCCGACTTGAATAAAGATTTTTTTGAGTCTTGTCTCAGCCTGCTCAGCGGCAAATTTGTAGGCAATGGCCCAGCGAGGCGCTTTGGCGGTTGCTCCAATCCGATCCCTGAGGCTGATGTCATCCAATTTGATAACCGCGCCATCGGTTTCATAATCCAAATCATGACGCAATGCATCCAATTCATTGAGCACATCACCAAGGGACTTTGCATGATGACAGGTCCAAACCTTTGCTGGCCCTTGAAACCCTATGTTTTGAAAATATGAGAGTAGTTCAATTTGTTTATCCGGAAAACTACCACCAGCTGCCTCGATCTGCCCCAGACCATAGATCACAATATCCAAAGGCCGTTGAGCAACAATTTTGGGGTCCAGCATTTTAAGTGAGCCTGCGGTGGCATTCCTTGGATTGGCAAAAGGTTCCTCGCCTTCATCAAGACGGCGATTGTTCAATCGAAGAAATCCTGCGCGAGTCATGAAAACCTCACCCCGGACTTCGATTACGCGGGGAATGGGCACGCTACTGGAATCTAGCTGAAGAGGAATGCTTCGAAGCGTACGCAGATTGGAAGTGATGTCGTCACCGGTAGCTCCGTCTCCCCGGGTGGCGCCATAAACCAATTCCCCTTCTTCATAACGCAAACTGACAGCGACACCATCCACTTTGGGCTCTACAGTCCATACCAATTCCTCTTCCGGCAGCAGCTTCTGTACACGATGAATAAATGCAATCAGTTCATCTTGAGAATACGTATTGTCGAGGCTCATCATCGGAAGGGTGTGGACCACCGTTTTGAAGCCTTCCAAAGGCAGGCCTCCTACTCGCTGCGTAGGCGAATCAGGGGTAATATATGCAGGAAAGCGACGTTCAAGGTCGATCAACTCCTTGTAGAGTCGATCATACTCGTGATCGGAAACGGCCGGCAAGGCCTGAACGTAGTAGGCATAGTCGTGCCGACGAATGATATTTACCAGTTCACGGTGCCTGGACTGAGTTTCACCTTCTGTCATGTTTAGTAAAAATATGATCAGAGATGAAATACAGGCAACTGATTAATGAATCTATTGGTCAGAAAAATAGGATTTGATCACCTCCGCAACTCGAACAGAAGAAATACAATCATCCTCGGGGATCAAACCTGAGGTGTTCGAAAGAATTACGGGAAAATGACGTTCATCGGCTGGACGCGTTCCATGAGACCCTTTGACCAAAGTGGCATCCAATGGAATCACGTCCATGAGCATACGAAACCCAAGTTTCTTCTGGAGCAAACGCTGCGCGATTTTTAACTTTGGAAATTTCAGAGCAGGATCCAGAAACAACTCAACCGGATCATATCCGGGTTTTCGATGAATATCCACACATCGTGCGAAGTCGGGCGCTTTATGATCATCTAACCAGTAATAATAAGTAAACCATGCCCAATCTTTGGAAAAGACAACAAGATCACCCGAACGCTCATGATCAATGCCTTGCCTCGCTTTATCTTCCCCACTCCAGATCCAATCCACTCCTTCGACAGATTCAAGCAGTGTTCTTACCTGACGTATCATTGTTGCATCCTGAATGTATACATGGGCTACTTGATGATCTGCCACTGCGAATACCTTGGATGCTCCAAAATCTATTAACTCATGACCCAATTCTTCCTTGATGGTCAGCCAGCCCTGTTGGCGAAAAAGGCGATTAAGATGAATCGCTTTTTTCACTTCAGTAATTCCATACTCAGAAAGAATTAAAGCGTCAACGCCCTGCCCAACCAGGAAATCGAACAAATCACCAACAATATGATCAACACGCCTGAGATCATCTGGAATAGATGAATGACCAGGTCCATGGCGTTGTAAATTATAATCTAGGTGAGGAAGATAAATCAAACTCAGGGAAGGTTTATGATGGGATTCCATCCATTTGGCAGCGTTTGCTATCCATTGTGAAACCGCGTCAGGTTTTCCCTGAGGCGTATGAACTCCAGCGGCCGGTCCCCAGAAAGTAGGAAAAGGAAAAGCCCCCAGGTCCCGAGTGATTTCCGGTCGTATGTTATAGGGCCATGAATAGATATCAAAAAACTTCCGACCATCTGCGGGATACATAGGGCGCGGAGTAATACTGAAGTCCGCAGTGGAGTGCATATTATACCACCAAAAAAGTTTAGCACATGTGAAGTCTGGTATTTGCTCTCTGAGTTGCTCCCAAACTTTGGGGGCCTGAACAAGCTGGTTGGGTTGCTTCCAGAACTGAACTTCGGCAAGGTCGCGGTCATACCAACCATTGGCGACGATTCCGTGTGTGGAAGGTTGTGAGCCAGTGAGGTAATTTGACTGGGCAGTACAGGTAAGTGCAGGTAAGGCTGGATCGATACGGGTGATTCCACCTTGTTGCGCCATGGCCTTGATGCGAGGCATCCCTCGATCAATGAGATCGGCAGTCAAGCCAACAACATTGATAACAGCCAGACGATTCATTATAACAAAAGAATGGCCGGATCAGGGATGGGCTAAAATAATCTTGGCAGAATCAGATTGAAATCGGTCTCGTAAAATATGCATCGCTTGATTCATTTTTGGTAAATTGATTTCATGCACCTCGGTGCCTTTGCCGATTCCCTCTAAGAGTGTCACTGTCAACTCTCCACCCAGATGCTCTCGGAACTCTTCGAGTCCTTTCAGAACAGTATAATTCCCCTCACTCGTGGTGTAGTGAAGTTCGTTGGAGTAGAGTTCAAAACCAAGCTTTTCTATCAAGTTCAAAACGCGATCCACTTCGGTTTCTTGTAGCATACCAACCAGTCCTGAGTAAATCACATCCAAGCAGATCCCAATCGCAACAGCTTCTCCATGTCGGATGGAATAACTCGATAACTGTTCAAGTTTGTGAGCCGCCCAATGACCAAAATCAAGGGGCCGAGCGGAGCCAAACTCAAATGGATCCCCACTTGAAGCGATGTGATTGACATGCAGTTCAGCGCACTTATAAATCAAACGTTCCATCGATTCATCGTCAAAGCTGGCAAGCTTCTCAGCAGATTCTTCCAATTCTTCAAAAAAAGCCTGATCTCGAATCAAAGCAACTTTAACAGCCTCAGAGTAACCACCACGCTTGTCACGCTCTGACAATCCTTCCAACCATGCCAGGTCGTTAACGACAGCAAATGGAGGAGCAAACGTACCGACAAAATTCTTCTTACCGAAGGCATTAATTCCGTTTTTCACTCCAACACCGGAATCTGCCTGACTTAAAGTCGTTGTCGGAATGCGGATGTGTCGCACACCTCGATGAGCTGTCGCTGAAGCTAGCCCCACCATGTCCAGCAAAGCTCCACCACCAATGGCAATCACATAGGAATGCCGGTCAATGTGGTATCGATCAATGGGTGATTGTATTTCTGAAACATGAAAATAAGAATTTTTCACTCTTTCTCCACCTTCAGCAATGATGGCAGGACAAACGAGGTCGATATTCGGATATTGATCAAAATATCGATGAATCTGGCCGGAAAGCTCCGGATAGGCACGAACTAATCCATCATCTGCAATTACCAGAACTTTGACGGGATCAGATTTAAACCCTTCCAAAAGTAAATCACGAAGAACCGGGTTGCTTGCCTCAAAAACGCCTTTTGTAAACAACACCCGATGCCTATACGACACTTGAACTTTACGTTCGATCTGGATCACGTTTGTTAATCTGACTTTAATTGAGAATTATGGCCAGTGAAAAATAAATTGGAATCTTCAATCAGGATAGTACCGAAAAAAGATCAAGTTGCGGTGAAGGTTCAAGTTTTTTCAATTTTTCGCGTTCAGCTCGATGCCTTGTTTTGAGCTTGGCTTGACCAACGGGGGATAACTCCGCTTCTTCGAGATTATTCAAAATCTGTTTTGCCCGTTGGATAACGTCAAGTGGCACACCAGCCAACCTGGCAACCTGAATTCCATAACTCTTATCGGTACCTCCCGGAAGTATCTGATGCAAAAAAACCACTTTATCATTCCATTCTTTGACGGCCACATTATAGTTTCTGAGACGCTTTAACTTTGAAGCTAACTCCGTCAATTCATGGTAATGAGTTGCAAATAAAGTCTTTGCACCAACTTGATTATGTAAAAACTCAACGATCGACCAAGCGAGGCTCAAACCATCGAAGGTACTGGTTCCCCTTCCAATCTCATCTAGGATGACGAGGCTTTTCTGTGTCGAATTATTGAGGATATTGGCTGTTTCGCTCATTTCGACCATGAATGTCGATTGGCCCCTCGACAAATCATCACTGGCTCCAATACGAGTGAAGATACGGTCCATTACACCGATACTCGATGATTTGGCTGGAATGAAAGAACCTGTGTGAGCGAGGATTGCCAGTAGGGCTGTTTGACGAATGAAAGTACTTTTTCCTGCCATGTTAGGCCCCGTGATCAAGGCAATCTGCTCATTTTCTTGATCCAATGAGGTGTCATTGGGAACAAATCGCTCACTCTGCAACGATTGTTCCAATACCGGATGCCTACCCTGCTCAATAAGACATTCACCGTTTTGAGTTATTTTGGGCTCGGTGTAGTCATGAGTCTGAGCCAATTCTGCAAATGCACTTAGAACATCTAAATCCGCAATAGCAGCAGCAGTTTGCTGAACTTGTTCGAGATAGGTGAGCACCTTTTCGCGGACGCGCAGGAAAATCTCATATTCTAATTTCACCGATCTTTCTTCGGCCCCCAGAATCTTTCCTTCTACTTCTTTTAGAGATTCTGTAATGAAACGTTCACCATTAGCGATGGTTTGCTTTCTGACATAATGGTCAGGAACTTTATCAAGATGTGTTTTGGTTATTTCAATAAAGTAACCAAAAACAGAATTGAACCGAACTTTAAGCGAAGCAATATCGGTTTTCTCAATTTCTTCAGCCTGGAATTGTGCAATCCATGCTTTACCATCTCGTTTGGCAGCATGTATTTCATCTAATTCTTTGTTAAATCCATCACGGATCAAGTTACCCTCCTTCAATACCGATGCAGGTTCATCCACTATGGAAATACTGATGAGATGCACTAAATCCGGCAATTCGTGAATCTTTGATTTCAATTCATTTACCAGTGACGAGTTTGGACTGTCGGTCATGGATTCATTGAGTCCCAATTGAGGATCATCTGAATCATTGGTTTCTTGAATGGATTCAATAAGACATTTCAAGTCAGGCACGCATTCCAGTCCTGTTTTCAGAATATTCAGATCTCGTGCATTTCCAACTCCCATGCTCAGACGGCTCATGGTTCGTTCCAAATCCCGGATAGATTTGAGAGAAGATCTGAAATCAAAAAGTTTCCCTGGGTTTCGCAGCCATTTACGAACAGCAGCTTGCCTGTTACAAATCCCAGCATGCTCTGCAAGTGGAAAAGCCAACCATTCTTTCAGTCGCCTGGCCCCCATGGGTGTGATTGTTTGATTGACTGCATCATACAAACTCACACCCTTCACGTTGGAACGGTAGGCAGGTTCGAGAATTTCCAAATGCCTCAGGGTCACAGAATCTAAAATCAGAAACTCAGAAGGCTCATAACATGAAATTCGAGTTAAATGAATGACGCTTCTTCTCAATTGATGAGCAAGATAATGCAGCACGGCACCTGCTGCTCCAACGGCGGCAGCTTTCCCCTTCAAGCCAAAACCATCCAAAGTTTTGACCTTGAAATGCTCCAGTAAAGTAAACCGAGCTGTGTCTTGGTCGAAAACCCAATCCTCATATTCACTGACGATAAATGTTTGACCTTCGAGAACAGATTGTAATTTAGAATTATCTGTTGGCACGATCACCTCGGATGGTTGGATACGCTGCAATTCGGTTAAAACTTCCTCCTCTGTTTTTATAGTTGCAGTTTTAAAATCACCCGTTGTTAAATCAACATAGGCAATACCATATGAATTCTGCACACAAAACAGACTTGCTAGATAATTATGAGATTCGGAGGAAAGAAGCTTTTCATCAAAATGCGTACCTGGACTGAGAACCTGAGTAACTGCTCGCTTGACGAGTTTCCCTGGTTTTGCCTCTTCTACCTGATCACATAAAGCAACCTTTTTCCCTGCTTTTAGAATCTTAGATATGTAATTCGAAGCGGCATGGTAAGGGATTCCACACATGGGAGTCGTACCACGCTTAGTGAGTGCGACATTTAAAATAGCAGCACCATTTTGAGCATCTTCAAAGAACATTTCATAAAAATCTCCCAGCCGAAATAACAAAAGAGTATCCTGCGGCAAACTCTCACGAATATTTCGGTATTGCTCCATCATAGGACTGGATGATTTTGGCTTAACCATAACTATGAAATTAACTGAAATATCAGAAACAAAAAACACAAAAAAGCGCGAGGTGAATAACCTCGCGCTTTGCAAATTTTGTGATTTAGAAAATCAACACATCGGCCGGATTAGCGACGACGACGCATGAATCCAAAAAGTGAGCCAATCCCAATCAAGGCTAGTGCAATTGTTCCGGGTTCAGGAACAGCAACAACCTGAGCTGCTAAGTTAGCTGTTGTTAAAGGAATTTGGCGAAGAGCCCAGTCACCGTTTTCAGGCCGAACCCATACGTCGTCGAAACTGCTTCCAACAACTGGAGGGTTACGAAGCAACAATCCGACATTTTGAGTGTTAGGGACATCACTGAATTCAACGGTGAAAGTGAACATATCAGCAGGCACTGGAACTGAGAGTCCTGTTATTTCAAGTGTATTGAAGTCAGCTTGCAATGGGAAAGAAGGACTTTCGTAGAGCAAGGTGGAAGGCTCAAGCTGTCCAGTTTCGAAACCGCCCAGCAAATCCACCGCACCGTCGTTGGCACGAAATCGAATGACGCCTGTGCCGGCAGCATCGGATGAGAAGTATTCAAGCCTGAACTCAGTAACGAGACTTGCTCCTCCTGACAGAACAATTTGATCACCAAACTCAAGAGATGTGTCCTCGGGAACAAAGGTACCTAGGACTGGATCAGACGAGTTATCGTAAACTACATCACCTTGGGCGAAAGCTGAAGTAATTGTTGCTGCAACTGCAACAGCGCAGATCAGTCCTTTCATTGAATTCGTTCTGGTTCTCATAAATGCATTCAAAATGTAAATTGTTTGTTACTAATACAAGTCAGTTTGAATATCCTGACTGCGAAATCGCTAAACTAAAGACAGTTTTTCATAAGACGAACACAAATTAAACTGATTTGACCAACAATGTCAATTCTAATTTTCACTACTTTGATGGAGTCAAACTGTGTTGTCGTTTGTAAACTTATCTTTAATCAGATTATCAACTTAACTTGGCAACTGTCAATTTCATAATTCTTCATAAAATACATCCCATGCTTAGTACACGTAAAAATAACCTGTGAAGATTGTTTGAATTTAATTAAACCACTGCAAGAAAACAACTTACTTTTAACAATTAAGTTTCGGTGCCCCTTCCCCAAAATAATAATAAGAGATGGCAACATTGTTTGAGTTTCCCCTTATTTGCACTTGTTTTAAGAAACAAGATATAGCTGTATAATTGAATGAATGAGTGGCTGGCAGTTTTTTTACTTGGTGTTGTTGAGGGTATCACGGAATTTCTTCCTGTTTCCTCAACTGGACATCTTCTCCTTGCGCAACAAATCTTCGGAAAGTGGATCCAACCTCAATCCGATCTGTTTAACATAGTCATCCAATCTGGAGCCGTTCTAGCGGTGATTCCTTTATTTAAAAATCGAATCATCACCACAATCAAAGAGCGGAAAAAGAAGGAAACACAAATTTTCATCACCCAGATTGGTCTGGCATTTTTCATTACAGGGATTGGTGGACTGATTCTGGAAAAGAAGGGGTTCACATTGCCTGAAACCCCAATGCCCATTGCCCTCGCACTGTTGATTGGGGGTATATTATTTTTGGTGATTGAAACGTGGTTGAAGGGAAGACCAACAACGGAGGCCATAACGTGGCGCATAGCGATAGCGGTTGGATTAGGTCAGTTGATTGCAGCGGTGTTTCCGGGTGCATCCCGTTCAGGTACAACCATACTGGTTGCATTGATGATGGGCTTGAGCCGATCAATGGCAACAGAATACAGCTTCTTGGTAGGCATTCCTACCATGCTGGCCGCCGGTGGTTACAAAATATTCAAGGAATTGACAAACCCCATTGTAGGGGCGCCTCCTGAAGACTGGGGAATGGTTGGATTAGGATTTCTAGTCTCCGGCATCATTTCCTTCATAACAGTCAAATGGCTGCTTAGATATGTGCAGACACACACATTCAATGCTTTCGGTTACTACCGGATAGGAATAGGACTTGCGCTGATGCTGATGATTTTGAACTAAAACACCCCAAACGCCAAAAGCGTTTGAGGTGCGCGCAAAGAGTCTGTTCTTAACCCTAATCAGCCTTAAGGTCTGGGGTCGAGTAACTTTTCGACACGTTCCTTTTCGAGTCTGGCAAACTTGGGTAACCCATTTTCGGTTGGAACCGGGTGACTACCCTGGATGAGGGGGGTGACATATTTAACAAAGTTTTCATTCGGCATAAAACCATCCTCAGAAATCCAGGCGCGAGGGATCAGATGCTCAACATTTGCAATATCTCCGAGTGGTTGTAATGCAGTTCCCCACTGATATGGCTCGTTGGCGAGTCTTACCAGTTTGACCATGAATCCACTCTTTCCTTCAAGAGCCGCTTTAACTGCAGCAACACCGCAGGCAACTGCTTCATCAATATCTGTCGCACTTGCATGATGTGCTGCTGCACGTTGGGCATATCCCAGCTTCACAGTTCTGGTTTTCAAGTTTAATTTGCCCTGAATTAATTCCTTAAGCGACTCAGCAGCACCTGATAAAACAGCGTGGCCAAAAGAGTCTATCTTGGATTTGTCAGCTCCAATTTCTTCGCCAGCCGCATTTTTGACTCCCTCTCCAGCGACCACGATACAATACCCAAGGCGATCGATTGTCTCCTTGATTTTGGCTAGAAAGGCTTCCTCGTTGAGCCTAATTTCCGGCAAGAGAATAATGTGAGGGGCATCATCTTCGCTTCGTTTGGCAACCACAGTGCCTGCTGCGATCCATCCGGCTGCGCGTCCCATGACTTCGACAATACAACAAGAGCCATCATCCGTAGCCATGCTTCCAACATCCTCTCCTACTTCCATCACAGTAGTTGCATTGTATTTGACAACTGATCCATATCCCGGGCAATGGTCGGTATGAGGCAGATCATTGTCGATGGTCTTGGGTACCCCAATCACGCGAAGCTCATAGCCCCGCTTAACGGCCTCCTCATGAATTTTGTTGGAAGTATCCTGAGAATCATTTCCTCCAGCATAGAAGAAAAACCGGATATTGTGAGCTTCAAGCACCTGAAACAAGCGATCCATGTCTTTGGATGCCTGTTCAGGGTTATTAGCAAAGTCAATCTTGTAACGGCAGGTACCGAGAGCAGCCGCAGGCGTATGCTTAAGAGCCCCAATGGTTTTAGCTTTTTCGTCGTTAATATCAATCAGGTCTTCGTTGAGGATACCGTAGATGCCGTTCAAACCACCGTATATCTCTTCAATTTCCGGATGTTTACCGGCTTCCTGTATGACCCCGGCCACACTGGAGTTGATCACGACGGTCGGCCCGCCGGATTGCGCCACCAGCAGATTCCCGGTAAATTCATTTGATGCTTCCGTATTTTCCATAAGTTTCAGTTCGCTTCTAAATCAGGCGCTAAAGGTTAAATTCCAATGTCTTTTAGATGTGAAATACTCTCTTCAATGGTCAGCCAACATGCCAACTCAAGGCGCGAGTGTCAAAAGGGAATTCCCTTTAAGGGCCGCAATTCGAACCGGATAGGGTCTTTGAGCACGTCATATCATGCATTAAAAGAAATAACGTTTTTGATACCTGATGCCTTATCAAGCAAAAGTGATTGACTATCTTCAATTGAAAACCTTTTGGTGATCAATGCCTTCAATGATTCAGGCCAACGTTGCATGAATACATCCAAGTCCTTGATAGCCGAAGTGAAGGAAGACTGATCGGCATTGACTGTGCCAATAACAACCTGATTCTTTAAAACCACATTGCGCATAATGGTGTCGGCATTGACTTCAATCGGAGGTTTAGGAGCAGGGATTCCTGTGAACACATAAATTCCGTTGAGACCTAATATACTCAACACTTGATAGGCAATGGTTGAGACACCTACAGCTTCGTATACAAGATCGATATTTCCCACCTGATCAAGCAAGCCCTCAATTGACGTATCCAAAGCAGAAATGTAAGGCACACCAAATGATTCTACCAATTCCGATTTGGGATTCGGAGCCTTGCTACGAGAATAAACAAAGGTATTGAAGCCTTCGGCTTTTAATTTCATAGCTCCCAGGATCCCGACAGGACCCGCACCAAGGACCACTGCATTGAGACCTTTTCCACTTGGCCCACCGTTTGCATTTTTGTGTTTCACCCAAGGCAATCGACTTTGCGTGGGCCAGACCTGCGACATTGCCTTTTCGACAATCGTCAAGGGTTCGACCAAGACAGCCACGCCCCGCAAAGAAGTTGGAACAAAATTAAGAAACTTTTCCTGTTCAGCATAATATTCAGTCATGAATCCATGACTCATTTTGATACCACGCTCAACAAAATGACCAGTAGAACAAAAATCCTGCAGATCAGCCTGGCAAGGCGCACAGTGATCATAAACGCATGGCCGCCGGACTGATGGAACAACCAGATCGCCGGGTTTCAAATGCTGCACAGCAGAACCAACCTCCTGGACTTCACCCATGGATTCATGCCCAAGCACCAGATAGTCTGATTCCTTGGGTGGATCTCCATAGACAAATGTACATATCTCTCGGTCCGTGCCACATATGCCAACATCAAGACTTTTGATGATCAGATGGTCATCAGATTCCAAGGTTGGCATCGGGTGGTCAATGATCCCGACTTCTTTCTTCTTCGGTATGGCGCCGACAGCTTGCATTAGTTTACTTTTTTGTCGTTGGTTTACTTGTGATTAAAGGTCAAGTGGATGGACGAACATCTTACATTTTGGGGTGTTCCCGCAAATCATTTTTGACAGATTCTGCCAAATTTGTTCATTGAGCCTTAATTTGGCATTTTCTGAGAGGCTTTTGTCGTTATTTACTCAATCGATATTGTTTGAGTACGGCGATTACGGTCAATTTGATGCAACGATCGCCGGCCGTCAGGCCAAGCCACCTCAATATGGTTGGCACCTCGAACGGAACCCAGTATCTGCAGCATGCCATTTTGGGAGCCACAGGCAGCCCCCGTTTGGATCACCTGCCATGGACCATGAACTCCCTCGTTCCCAAGTAACCTGATCTGTGCCCCGAGAGCCCACGGGTTTTTATTGGCTCCCTTGAGTCTTACCATTACACCAGGCTCGGCGGCCTGATTGTTGAACAAGTGCGAAGCACCATTGTTTTGTCCTACCAGCAAGTCAAGTCGACCATCACGATTCCAATCGCAGCTAGCCGCTCCCCGCTGTTCTCCTGTCAACTGAATTCCAGACTGAAAGTGGGCCAGTGTTTTAAACCCACCTTTTCCCGTTCCCACACACATCAATCCGAGACCAGCATCCATTCGTGGAGTCATTCCTTCAAACTGAAAATGGTTCTGTGCCAAAAAAACATCAAGGTGGCCATCTCCGTCAAAATCCCCAGCAACAACAGCAGCTGCTGTCGACCATTGCGCTTCCCGTGGAAGCGGGGCAGCCGTGAAACGACCCTTATGATTCAAAAAAAGCGTTGTTTGCGGCCAGTTCACCTCAAGGACGGAGGGAGTTGCTCCCAGATTTTCAAATACCTGAGAAACAGTTTGCTGCCCGAATATCTGGTATGATGTGTAATGATCAGAAACAACGGGAATACCGCGAGCCAAGGCGCCTAGCTGTAAATCAGGCACATAGTCACCGATTTCTTCTTCGTAATGAGACCGGACAATGTCTATGACTTGGTTACCGTCCATGTCTGCATGGTAAAGTCGCAGGGGGTGATGAAGGTGTTTTTGATGCGGACCGTTTACCCCCAAATTGCCTGCGACAAAGTCGATGGTTCCATTTTCGTCAAAATCTCCAAAAGCCATTCCACTCCACCATCCCAGTTTTTCGCTTAAACCGACCTCAGCAGTCTGATCCACTAACTGGCCTGAATCATTTCTGAAAAAGCGTATGGCCCCCCATTCCAATGCAGCGAACAATTCAGGGAAACCATCACGATCGATATCCACCCAACTGGCACTTTTCACCATGCCAATACTGTTAAATAATTTAGAACGCTCCTCATCCAACTTAAAAACTCCCTTCTCGTTCAAAAATAATAAAGAGGAAGGAGGGGTTGGGTAGCGCCCGGGCATTGCCCGCGCTCCCAGGAACAAATCGAGGTCACCATCACGATCAACATCCCCCAGAGTAAGCACACCAATAGAAGCTTGTTGACCTGAAAAACCATCGACCGTTTTTTTCTCCTTAAATCGGTATTCCCTCACAGGCGAGCCAAGATCAAGTCCGTCTTCATAATTGTAAGAAGCCATCAATAGGCGCACCTCGTTTGCTGCATCCTTCCAGGCAACCAGACCTGTCTGATCTCTGGAAACAGGCAAATGAAAGGGGGCCTTGTCATAAGGCTCTAAAGCTCTACCCCCCTGATTGAGCCAAACAGCTGGTTTTCCACCTCGCGCACTGCTCACCACCAGATCCTCCCAACCGTCTTGATTTAAATCCACCCAGGCAACCGCAGGACCTTCATGTGCCAGAGAAGCATCCATCAGAGGCTGCCTGGCCCAGTCATCAAACATCGAGTCATGATGCGCCGCTTGCAATTCGATGAACTTATCCGAAAAGAGCTTTGCACCCGAAAAGCGTTCTTTCTGGGAGCTGCGAGTGGCATTTGAATAGGGTTGTTGAATTTCATACAGGCAATTGGCTTGCAAAGAATCGATCTCAGTGACATTTCCCGCCGGCCATATCACACGCAGGGTAGCATCATCACTCTCAGTCCCCTTCCATGCAAAAGTCCGCACTGCTTGATCACTTGAAAGATACTTGCCGCCTGCAATGATTTCTTGCGACTGGAGTACATCACCCCTTTTAAATTCTAGACGTGCTCCAACGCCCTGACTATTCCCATTGAGCCCTCTGAGGGAAATGGCAACTCGAGGTGCTTGAGCATGGTTTTGATATACTGATGCTGGCTCATTCAAGTTGTTGACCACGACATCAAGGTCACCATCCCTGTCCAGATCCGCCAGAGCGATTCCGTGAGAAACACCGTTGAAATCAAAACCCCATTCTCGGCTGATCTGTTTGAAAGTCCCATCACCTTGGTTTCGATAGGCAATGTTGGCAGTGTTGAAACGGGGGAATTTCAGGCGATTTTGAAAAATCTCACTGTCGCTTAATTTTCGAGCTTGCCGCAGGGACTTAAGTTGGTTCGCCACATCAATATTCCGCCCATCACGCTCATGGCCGTTGGTGATCAAAATATCTTCATAGCCATCCAGATCGACATCCAGAAACGCAGCGCCCCATGCCCAATCAGAGGTGGCAAGACCGGCCCATTGCCCTACTTCCGCGTAAGTAGTGTCCCCCCTGTTCATCTGGAGCGTCGTCTTCATGTATTGAGGACGATGACTTGCCTGACGGATCAATTCCATGACAGGCTTGACGTCGCCCAGCTGATTCATGCGCGTTGCATGCGATCGTGCCAACATGTCCAAGACAAGGATGTCGTCGTCTCCATCCCGATCTACGTCTGCCATGTCTACCCCCATGGCAAACCAGCTTGTCTGGCGAATTGCATCGGCAGGTAGGGCAAGGAAACTCCCGTTTCCATCATTGATCCAAATACGATCCGGGGTATCAAAATCATTGCAGACATAAAGGTCCGGATAGCTGTCATGGTTCAGATCCCGAAACATCGCAGCAAGCCCCCAATCTCGAGGTGTTTCGGACAAGGTTTCCCCAACCTCATCCTTGAAAACACCTCCTGTCCAACTCATTTCCTCAAAAAGCAGATCCCCTTTATTTCGGTAGAGAGAATCAGGCTCACCATACTCTCCCACCCCACCCCGGGCATCAACATAGAACCGATGCTTCAAGTCAGCCTCAGACGTAGATCGCCCGTTGAATTGCGTGACGATACGCTTCCCCTTGTCGGTCTTTATGCTGACGTAAGCGTTCGGTACGTCCATCAATGCCGCCGCACGATATCTGGAGACATAAATATCGGGAAGCCCATCCACATCAAAATCCCCAATGGCAACCGTCATTCCACCTAGCGCCGGTTTCAATCCCGCTTGTTGAGTCATTTCCTCAAAGTTAAAATCCCCGAGGTTACGAAATAATCTCAGTCCTTGATACATGGTATTGACGAGCAATTCGGGCAGCGTATCCCCATTGAGATCAGCTAGAACACATGCAGTTGCGTCAAATTCACCGCATCCCACTCCAGCACTCGCTGTCACATCTTCGAACCTCCAGTCCCCAAGATTTCGAAACAGCCTGTTGGGAGCGTCAATCGAGCTGAAGTAAAGATCACAATGTCCATCACCATCCACATCACTTGCCGCAACTCCCGACCCATTCAATAACATCTGGTTTGTCATATGACGCGCTACAGGAAGCTGATTGGTGAATGCGATACCCGTATTCACTTGCGGCATGAGCGCAAATCCGGCTTGAATTCCCGGCGATTTTGCAACGGAAAGAAGCTTGAAGCGATGGTGATCTCCCTGCTGCCAGGGGGCAGATTCTTGAGCATGATTGGATCCCCCCACCAGCAAGAACAGGTTTGCAATGAGAAAAAACAATCTTTGATTACACCAGTGCAGCATGGGCCTATTTTAAAACATGCACGGGAGTGATTCAATACTGCGAATGATTGAGCTTTGCTTTCTGTTCAGATATTTGAAATGATGGGTTGATCCAATTTGCTATGAAATCTTGTCATTTATCAATTAAGCGGTTTGCTCTATCTGCAGCTCTCTTCGTTTCAATCTCACTTTTCGGCGATGATAGCCAATGGCTGCATTTCGAGGGTAAGAAGGGACCAGGCAAGGGAAAGCATGTCGTATTTGTCTCCGGCGATGAAGAATATCGATCGGAAGAAACAAATCCGATGCTTGCCAAGATACTGAGCCAGAGGCACGGATTCGACTGCACGGTCTTGTTCTCGATTGACCCCGACAATGGGTATATCGATCCCAACAACCAAAAAAGCCTTCCGGGGCTTGAGGCGTTGAGGGCTGCAGATTTAATGATTATCGGCACTCGGTTCCGCCAATTATCAGATGCTCAATATCAGCTCATTGCCGACTATTTGAATGCTGGTAAACCTGTCATGGGTTTCCGAACAGCCACTCACGCATTCACGGGTAAGGGAGCCACCGGTGATTTTCGCTGGGGGCAGTTTGGTCTCAAAATACTCGGTGAAACCTGGATCAGCCATCACGGCCGGCACAAGGGGCAAGGCACACGCGCTGTGCTCGAGGCCCAAAACGCCAACCATCCGGTGTTGAAGGGTGTAGGCGATATCTTTGGACCAACGGATGTATACGGCATACGAAATCTTGACCCTGCGAAATCCACCATTCTTTTTCGTGGAGCGGTCACCGCCACTCTGGATGAAGATTCCCCCGCGATTGAAGGGCCCAAAAACGAACCCATGATGCCTCTGGCTTGGATCCGCACCTACACAGCACCAAACGGAACGAGCAAGGGACAGGCATTTTGCACTACTCTGGGTGCATCTGTCGACATGTTGGACAAAGATCTGCGCAGGTTGTTTGTGAATACAGCCTATCACTTGACGGGGCTGAAAACGATCAAAGCCGCGAATGTGCAGTTTGTGGATCACTTTCAGCCCACATTTTATGGTTTCAACAATGTGAAAGATTACTACAAAAAGCGTAACCTTCGGGTCAGTGATTTCAAACTGGGAAGCAATGCCTCAACAGGCCTGGCAAACCCAAAATCAGCACCCGAATGGCGCCCAATGCTGCCATATTGATGTTCATTGATACACCTCTCGATGAATCCATTTCATCGAGAGGTTTTTTAGGAGTCATCAATCAAGGAAGGATTACTCGTAGAAAAGGAAACAGCCTCATCATTGGATCCTTGGGCGAGAGAAGCATCAGGTGGCGTTTACCTGAGAAAGCAGCTCAAGACGGTTCAAGGCCTTACTACCAGCATCAAATCGAAGAAGTAATTTATCCTGACTAGCGCTTGGTCATCTGATTATTCGACAACTGATACTTCAATTAACTGCGTGGTCTGAACAATACTGGCCTTGATGGCAAGCGGTCCGGGCGCAGCGGCGGCAAGTGCTTCTGGCAATTGCATGTTCATGATCATCTCCTGGTTGGCGCTGGCATGAACGATGAATCCTGATGTTTGATCCACAAAGATTTCACCAGAGTTTTTCCCATCGGTCATTGACATTTCCATACCCATCATGTCTGCATTTTGGGCCGCGTCGGCAAGAATGGAACCCTCGTACGCCAACACATTGACCTGTCGCCCATCTCGCTCAGCCTGACCTTTGAATGTGTAAGTATTATCCACTTCCATAGCACCACTTGTCCCAAATACTTGAGTGTATTTTCGTTTCCAATCATCTCCAATCTTAACCGAAGATTCCGGCCAGAAAGGGTAACTAGCGAGCTGCTTGAACTGATCTTCCTGGATAAAACCTTGAGCAACAGGGGCTGCTTGTGAGGGGATCGCATTGGTGATTTTATCATACATACTCTCCAGTCCCTTGATCTCGGTGACCTCACCCTCAGGCGAATATGTCAGGGTCAGTTTTTCTCCAATCAAAACATTCAATCCTTCCAGCATGGTGTGCATGGGGTCAATCGAACCGGCTGGTGCGGGGTTTTCACTATCAAACGTTAATTTGTTACCCATCATTTCCAAGTTGACCATCGCAGAAAGAATTTCCATTTCCAGCAGTGTGTTGCCAGAGTTCTCATCAATATTGGCAGACACCGAATATTTGAACTTTTGACTGGCAACGCTGTCAAGGGCAGCGGCAAAACTGCCCTCTCCCGCAGAGGTGATTTGGTTAATTTTAACCTCATACACAAATCTTTTGCCATCCGGCCAGGTAAGCCCCAATGTCTTCAGCTCCTGTTCAGCGCTCTGACCAGCTGCAACAATGGAGCTGGAATCTGTTTGAACGACATTAGCGACGTTATCGACTCCCTCGGTGTTATCCGAACTTTCACTTGGAGTCCTGGAACACCCTGCGACCAGAGAGCAACTCAGGAAGACGAGAATCAAGTGTTTAGATGGATTATATTGCATGGAAGGACATTTTCACATGGGGCTTTGATAAGCAAGTAGAAGATCCCGAACCCGACAGCGTCCACATCCTTGAATTGATTGTAATACCGGTTTGCTCAACAAATGAAAATAAGATAAAAAACCTTCCATGAGATTACTTCCACTCCTGCTCGCATTAGCGAATTTATGCGTAATGCCGACAGTAGAAGCAGCCGGTTTCAAAGCTGGTGTTGCCGTTCGCACCGTTACCCCATCTCCATTACTTCCGGTATCCGGAGGCATGGGCCCATCCAGCAAGGCGATTGAAAAAAAAGGTGATTTAACAGTGCGCGCACTTGCTATGGGTAACACTCAAACTCAATTGGTCATTGTATCCTCTGACTTTCTGGGCTTCCCCGCTGCGCTGGGTGATAAGGTACGTGCAAAAGTAATGTGGATTCCAAGCGAGCATATTCTCATAGGCGCTTCCCATACGCACAGTGCGCCGGATTGTTACGGCTTTCCCGATGGTAAAGGAGGCACGGATGCCGATCTGGAATATCTTGATTTTGTCTGCGATCAAATGACAGGTGCCATTCACAGTGCATTGGCTTCCATGCGCCCCGCTCGATTGCGGATCAATACCGGAGAAGCCAGAGGCAAGATCGCTTATAATGCATACGCCGATGCGCTTTATGATCCACGCTGCCACGTCATACAAGCGGTCGCTCATTCAGGAGATACAATCGCAACACTGGTAAACTACGCTGTCCACCCAGAGGTACTGGGCGCCAATACAGGCATCTGCAGTCCTGACATGATTTGGCCCATGACCCAGACAATTGAGCGAAACATCGGAGGAGTTGCCATGTTCATGAACAGCGCCCAGGGTGGTATGGTTACCGCAGACAACCGCAAGGCAGACGGAAGCGACTCGCGGATCTGGACAGAATGCGAACGAATCGGTGGGCTCTTGGCTAACGAGGCAGTTCGCATCATTCAAGAGGCGGAATTTCTAGATGACATTCAATTAAGAGTTCACTCAAAACGAGTGTCCTTCCCAGTCAAATCGCCCGAAATGCGCGCTGTTCTTGAAACTTCGCCTTTGCCTTATGAATTGGACGAAGAGGGGAACATAGCAACCACCATGAATTTGATTGAGCTGGGTAACACTCAAATCCTGACTATTCCTGGCGAAGCTTTGCCAAATATAGGCTACTACTTGAAACGCCAAATGAGAGGTGAACACAACCTTCTATTCGGTTTAACCAACGATGCATTTGGCTACATCATGACGCGTGTGGATTGGGGGAGTTTTAAAAGATACGAATACATCTCAAAAGTATCTTTAGGTGAAAACACAGGAGAAATCCTGATCAAAGAATCTTTGAAATTAATCGATCAAGCACAGGCCAAAAGATAGGGCAGTTATAAAAACACAATGAAACCATGAGGGAAAAAGCTTTAGATTACCCTGAACCCAGCCGCACGATATTTGAAAGCCAAATGGATGTCAGACCCGATGATATCGATATGTTTCAACACGTACATGCCAGTAAATATCAGGACTACGTTTTAGCAGCTCGCTTCGATCAGATGAAGCGATGCTATGGCATTTCGATGGAAGCATTCATGGAAAAAGGGCTGGGGTGGTTTGTGCGAGATTTCTGCATTGAATATAAACGTTCACTCGGTTTGGGAGATCGTTTCAAAGTGAAGACCTGGATCCAGGATTTTTTCCGAACCGGGGTCTGCGTTCACTTCGAAATCGTTCGAAAAAAAACCGACAAACTCTGTTGCAAAGGCAAATCACATTACACCATGGTCTCTTTGACTACCCAACGACCAGAGCCCATACCAGGATGGGTTCTCGAGAAGTATCGCATCTAATTAAGACTTGTTGAGCTCAATCGATTGAGTGACTTCTGCAAGTAGGTGATCGTCCATTTCGACAAGATGGGAACGTTCTGGAAATCGCCCCTCCTTCACATCTGAGACATACTCACCAAAGGCAGCAATCCGCTCCTGCTGAAGCCTTCGATTTTCTTCAAGGAAATTCCGATATGCTTTTGCATGCCGAGGCAGTCGCTCATCGTAATCGCCAAGAATGTCATCAGAGAAT
>JBDQII010000016.1:0-22796 GCA_040264395.1 Verrucomicrobiota bacterium | reverse complement strand
ATCCTCCATGCGTGCGCGAACGGACTCTTTGGCAATCATGACGTTGACCGTGAAATGTTTTCCAATATCACGCAGGAAATCGAGGTAGGAAATCCCACCTACCCATTCCGCATTATCAAACAAGCGCGCGGGGTTTTCGGAAGCTTCAAAGTCCAGGAGGCGCTTCAACTGCTCGTTCACTTGCGTGATATTATGGTTGAGTTGTTCTCTGGTAAGCAGTTGTCGCTCGGCGCTCTTGCCACTTGGATCTCCGATGGAACCAGTCGCCCCTCCTGCCAGAGCAATGGGGTGGTGCCCCAAATCTTGAAAACGTCGAAGCGCAATCAGTGGAACCAGATGGCCCACGTGAAGGCTGTCTGCTGTTGGATCGAATCCGCAATATAACGTGAGGGGGGCTTTTGAAAGGCGTTCGGTGAGTCCCTCCAAATCCGTGCAATCAGCGAACAAGCCTCGCCACTTTAATGTCTCCAGAATATCCATAAACAGGTGTTGATCTTTCCGAATCATTGCCTATGTGACAAGGCTTTAGAGCACAATTTAAAAGGAAAAGGTGCGGGTAGTCTTTTTGATGCAAGGCAATCGGAGGAGTCAATCACATCATTTGACCTGGAACCCTGTGTTCCCTTCTGCCAGCCGGGAGGGGAGGGATGGGGGTTCCCGCCTGTCAATGTTTGTTACCCTTTCCTTGCTTCGTGTTGTTGGAGCGACAAGAGATCGAGTGAAAGGAATCATTTCGCATGATCAGAGCTTGAGTAGCTTTTTCTTCAAAAAAAAAGGCCCACCGGAAACCGGTGAGCCTTTCTGAGAATACATATTGAAGCTTGAGATTATTCTTTTGCTTCTGGTTCTGCTTCCGCACTTTCTTCGGAGTCGGTATTGACGGCATCAAATGCATGCTGCAAAGCCACCAAGTCTTCGCCTGGTTTCAACTGATCCAGCGCGTGCTGTTCAGCTTCCAGTTCCTCACTTGAGTAGTTGGCTGCTTTGATGGAAAGTCCGATTCGACGATCGGCCTTGTCAATCTTGATGACTCGGGCAGTGACCTCTTGGCCTACATTAAGAACGTTCTTGATTTTCTCAACTCGTTCTTCGCTGACCTGAGAGATATGCACCAGACCATCGATATCATGCTCTAATCCGATGAACGCACCAAAGCTTGCGAGTTTGGTCACGCTGCCCGTAACCAAGTCACCCACTTTGTAGAAATGGTCGATGTTTTCCCATGGATCCTGGCTAAGCTGCTTGACACCCACGGAAATGCGTTGATTGGCTTTGTCGATTTCCAATACCACTGCTTCGACTTCGTCGCCCTTCTTGAGAACTTCAGAAGGATGGTTGATCTTGCGGGTCCAGGAGATGTCGGACACGTGGATCATTCCGTCGAGACCTTCTTCCAGCTCGATGAAGGCACCATAGCTCGTCAAATTGCGAATCTTGCCTTTGACATTGGTGCCTGGAGGATATTTCTCCAGTGCTTCATCCCAAGGATTGGTTTCCAATTGGCGGATACCGAGGGAGATTTTCTGTTCTTCCCTGTTGATGCCAAGCACGACTGCTTCGATTTCCTGATCCTGAGTGAGAACATCGGAAGGTTTTGCGATGCGCTTGGTCCAGGAAAGTTCGGTGACGTGCACAAGGCCTTCGACACCGGGCTCGAGTTCAACAAATGCTCCGTAAGGAACCAAATTGACAACGCGGCCTTTGACTTTTTCGCTGACCGGGTATTTCGACTCGATATCGTCCCAAGGATTGGCAAGTTTTTGCTTCAGTCCAAGGCTGACACGCTCTTTCTCATAATTGATGTCCAACACAACCACATCGATTTCCTGCCCGATGGTAAGGAGTTCTGAAGGATGGTTGATGCGACCCCAGCTCATATCAGTAATATGAAGCAGTCCGTCGAGGCCATTGAGATCGATGAACGCACCGAAGTCGGTGATGTTCTTGACCGTGCCCTTGCGAATATCGCCAGGAGTCATCTCGGAGAGCAAGTTGGCCCGTCGTTCGGCGCGCTCTTGCTCGATCAATTCGCGGCGGGACAAAACAATGTTCTGTCGTTCCTGATTGATCTTAACGACCTTGTATTCGTAAGTGTTACCTACGTAAGATGCCAAATTTTTGGGAGGAATGACGTCAATCTGGGAAGCAGGCAAGAATGCCTCCACGCCGATGTTGACAAGAAGGCCACCTTTGACGGCGCCTTTAACGCGTCCGGTAATGGTTCCGCCTTCGTTACAGATGCTGAGGATTTTTTCCCAGTTCTGTTTGAATTCTGCCTTTTCCTTGGACAGGACGACCATGCCTTCGCGGTCTTCCAGTCTTTCGATCAGGACGTCGATCACATCGCCTTCATTGACGGTTTTGATATCGTCAAATTCATTTCCGGGGATCGATCCTTCACTCTTATAACCAATGTCCACAAGGACTACCTTATGTCGGACTTCGAAGATGGTTCCTTTAACAATATCACCTGCAGTAAAGTTTACTGGACTTTGCTGCATGGCTTCTTCCATGGTAAGCATAACTTATTGATACTACAACCAACGCACGAGGGCGTTTTGAACTAACTTTTGGAGGCTCCGACCTGTGTGCTTGGCTCGCAATGAATTCCTTTATGGAGTCATTAACAGCAAACGCATCGGCCTAACACACTTTCACCGGAGCATCGGAGAAGTATAATGAGGGTTAGGTTGATGGTTAACACTCATTTCAGCCTCTAACGAACCACCGCACTCGCGGGGCTCAGGCGAATGGTGACTGTATTCACCGCATGATAAATTGCAAGCCTCAAAATGCATTTTAAGTTGCCTTGAGTTTTCCCCCGAGAATTGGCGGGTGATGTTGTATCTTGCCTGATTTCAGTGAGATGATTAATCACTATTGCTCTTGGCATTCTTTCCATGACCAAGAAAAAGGAATCAATACATGGAGCGTGGGATTTGGGATAACCTTTCATTTTTCATCCTTGGTGCTGTCGTGGGGAGCCCCAACCCTTTTTAGAGCACTACCCGGTTCAATAGGGGTTTACCTTTTATTCATCGATCTCATCGGTTGCCGAAAACAGCCACAGTTCAAACAATCGTCTAATTACTGGTTGATGGCTTCATTTCTCCTTTGCGGAGCGAGCATTTTTTTGGTGCCATCAAAGGCCTGATATACTGGAGATCTCTCCACGATGCAGATTGTTCTGCCGGCAATTGAAGGCTGTTGCTGGCCCTGCCTTGACCATTTGGTTTAGCGCTTCTTCACCGATACCTGCTGCAGGTAAGAAACCATGGACAGTAATTTGAACTAGGTGCTTGGGCTTTAAGGTTCGCTCCAGCACCATGCGCTCGATAAATAAATCACTAATCCTACTTGTTTTTAGGATAACGGCACGATAGTTTGCTCTTCTGTATTGATATCGAGCGGGTATTCGGACCCTCACTGGCATTGATTTACACGAGAATTGAGGGTGTTGGTGCATTAATTACCCACATTTATCAAATTCTCCCTTGCATGTCATTTCCACGGTCCTTATAGTTGCCGCTCTTTTGAATTAGAAGTATTGAATTATGCGTCGAGCACGAGGAGCAAAAACTAGAAAAGCAGTGGCCAAACGGTTCAAGATAACCGGTACGGGCAAGGTAATGCGCAATCACTCTGGCAAGCGCCACTTGCTTTCATGCAAGAGTCCAAAGCGTCGCCGGAAGCTCGGCAAGTCTGTTGAATTGGACAAGTCCGATTACAAGCGCGTTATCACCAACTTGCCGTTCAGCCACTAACGCCCAATTTTAATCCATTAACACCTTATTAGTAGCACACCATGAGAGTTACAAACGCAGTCGCTTCCCGCAAACGTCGTAAACGCGTGTTGCAGGCCACCAAAGGCTTTCGCTTGCGTCGATCCAAGCTATACCGCTACGCGGCAGATGCTCTGGATCACGGCCGAGTCTACGCCTACCGTGATCGTCGTAACAAGAAGCGTGAGTTCCGCCGCCTTTGGCAGATCCGTATCAACGCAGCCGCACGCGCCGCTGGAATTACCTACAGTCGTTTCATCGAGGGACTGAAAGTCGCCAAAGTCGACTTGAATCGCAAAGCTCTGGCTGACATTGCTGCCACCGATTCTGTTGCCTTCGCTGAACTGGTCAAACTTGCCCAGAACGGTCTGAAGGCGAAAGCTGCTTGATTCCTTAGGATTACTGACAGTTATCGTTTCGGATAGCTTCGATCTTTCATCAACCGGGCGACCACTTCTTGGGCGTCCGGTTGATTTATTTTTTGCCAAGCCATTTTTACTAGTACAAATTTCACCCAATCCACTTTATGTCAGGAATTCTTGAACAGATTGAGCCATTGACGCAAGAGGCCCTTCAGGCGCTTGAAAGTGCAGGTAGCTTGACAGATCTCGACAAGGCACGAGTCAAATACCTGGGAGTCAACGGGCAGTTTACTGCGTTGCTCAAGCAAATGGGGTCTCTCCCCAAGGAGCAGCGGCCTGCAGCTGGAAAACAGATTAACCTCTCCAAAAAGAAACTCGAAGGCGTGCTTACATCCAGAAAAGAAGATCTGGAACTAGAAGCTTGCCTGCCATCCGAACCGACTGATTTCAGTTTACCCGGACGAGAGCAGCGACTGGGTAAATTGCACCCACTGACTCAGGTGACCGAGGATATCATTCGGAGCTTTCGTAAAATCGGATTTGTGGTGGCTGATGGACCTGAGGTCGAGGATGAATACCATTGCTTTGATGCATTGAACACACCTGCCGATCATCCGGCCCGTGACAGTCAGGATACCTTTTACGTCAAAACCCCAGATCGACCATTGCTCAGGACCCATACTTCGTCGGTTCAGATTCGAGTCATGGAAACTCAGGCGCCCCCAATCCGGATCATCGTTCCCGGACGGGTTTATCGTCGAGACACGGCTGATGCCACACACAATCCAACCTTCCATCAGATTGAAGGTTTATATGTGGATAAGAACGTCACTCTGGGAGACATGAAGGGGACGGTCGAATTTGTATTTCGTGAATTACTAGGCAAGGATGTCAAACTCAGGTTCCGTCCTCATTACTTTTCTTACACGGAGCCAAGCCTTGAAATTGATTTTTCAAGCGCTTTGACACGCAAAATGGGTAAGGAGTGGCTGGAGATCGCGGGCTGTGGGATGGTACACCCCAAGGTGTTTGGAAATGTAGGATACGATCCAGAAGTGTGGTCCGGTTGGGCCTTTGGCTTTGGTATTGAGAGGATTGCCATGATTCGCTATGGCATCAGCGACATTCGCTTGTTCTATGAAAACGACCTGCGTTTTCTAAATCAGTTTTAAGGTAGATTTGAATTTTCATGAAAGTCACGGTTAACGCATTAAAACAATACGTGGATTTTGATTGGTCGGTTGAAGAGCTTGCCGAACGACTGACCATGCTCGGCCTTGAGGTCGAGAGTGTTGAGCAAGTAGGTGGAGGGTATGAAGGCATTGAGGTAGCGGAGATCCTTGAATTTGTGCCTCATCCGGACGCAGATAAATTATCTGTCTGTCAGGTAGCCGACAGCACCGGCCGGCGTCAGATTGTTTGCGGAGCAAAAAATTTCAAAGCAGGTGACAAAGTCCCACTGATTCTTCCCGGACATTCACTTCCTATCAAGGAAGGTGAAAAACCTTTCACGATCAAGGTTGGAAAGCTTCGGGGCGTGGAGTCCTGCGGCATGATGTGTTCCGGAGCGGAACTTGGTATCACGCAGGATTCGGCAGGTTTGATGATTCTTGGTGCCGATGCAAAGGTTGGGCAACCCATTGCTGAATACCTCGGGTGCGCCGAAAAGGATGTGCTTCTCGACATGGAAGTGACTCCCAACAGGCCGGATTACAATAGTGTCATTGGCATAGCGCGCGAAATTGCAGCTCTTACCGGCAATCCATTGAGATGGCCTGAAGTCACCCCCGAAGAGGCGGGTGGTCCCTTAAGCAAAGTGCTTGACGTTCGTATTGAAGATCCAGAGCGCTGTCCTCGCTATCAGGCCAGAGTCATCAAGGGAGTAAAAATCGGGCCCAGTCCGACATGGCTTCAGCAGTCGCTTGAGAAAGTCGGCGTGAGGAGCATTAACAATGTGGTGGACGTGACCAATTTTGTAATGTTGGAGGTCGGGCAACCTCTGCATGCCTTTGATCTGAATCTGGTGAAACGGAAGGATGACCACCTTCCCACGGTTGTCATTCGAACGGCTCAGGATAAAGAATCTTTTGTGACCCTGGATGACCAATCTCATGAGCTGGATCCGGAAATGCTCCTGATCGCTGACGAAACGCAAGGAATCGCTCTTGCGGGCGTGATGGGCGGATTGAACACGGAGATCAATGATCAAACGGTGGATGTCCTGCTCGAGAGTGCTTGCTTTCATCCCGGCAATATTCGGCGCACTTCAAAGCTGCTGGATCTTCGCACTGACGCGTCCTATCGCTTCGAGCGCGGAGCTGATGTTTCCATTTGTGACTGGGCCAGCCGACGGGCAGCCCAATTGATCATGGAGACGGCGGGTGGGCGACTATGTCAGGGATCGATTGACGCCTACCCGGGTCTGAAAGATCCCCTCACTATCACCTTGAGCTACGAAAAAACAAACCGATTGCTGGGGATCGAGATTCCAGGTGATGATCAAAAGAAACTTTTGGAATCCATTGAGCTGAATTGCATTGAAAGCAACGCCCACTCTTGCAGCGTTCAGATTCCTGCCTTCCGGGTGGATCTCAAAAGCGAGATTGATTTAATCGAGGAAGTGACTCGACTCTATGGTGTGGATCGTATTCCATCCACACTTCCACGAGGTGCCCACGGGGCCAACGAATTTGACACTCTTCACGATCAGTTGATGGACGCCAGAATCCTTCTGACTTCTTTGGGCTTAAGCGAAACGCAGGGGCAGACTTTGATTGCTGATTCAGCGGCTCGACGAGTCCATCCGGGTTTTGTTGCGCTGGAGTACCCATTGAGTTCCGATATGAACGTCCTGCGTCCAAGCCTGCTTCCCGGCCTTCTGGATGTATTGAAGCACAACGTCAGCCATCGCAATACGGATGTTGCTGTATTTGAGATTGGAAGGGTGTTTCTCCCCGGTGAATCTGCGGTAACCGAGTCTCGCAAACTGGCGATAGCATGGATAGGCAATCGTCAATTGGGATTCTGGAAAGGCGGTGCCAAGGCTGAGAAAGCAGACATTTTTGATCTCAAGGGATTACTGGACGGATTTCTTGATGAGTTTGGTATTCGCGGGTTTTCCTGGCGAACTGAGTCTTGCGAACAGGGGGAATTCTTTATTGAAAAAGCATCATTGTGTCTCGGCAAGAATACACTCGGTGAAATGGGGCAATTGATGCCCTTGGTTGCGCGGGAGTTTGATATCAAGGATTCAGTCTTCATGGCAGAGTTGGATCTGGATCGACTTGTTGCCATGCGGGTGCATAGCCGATCATTCAAATCTATTCCTGCATATCCTTCAGTTCGACGTGATATTGCTATGTTGGTTGCAGAATCAACGACGCATATGGAAGTTCAGCGAGCAGTGAAAAAGGCCAAGGTTCAGCAATTGGATTCAGTTGAAGTGTTTGACGTGTTCCGGGGTAAGCATGTTCCCGAAGGGAAGAAGAGCGTGGCCTACTCTTTCGTTTACCGTGATGCTTCAAAAACGCTGACCGATTCAGAAGTCAACAAAGCTCATGACAAGTTAATCGCGCATCTTCAAACCTCACTCAGTGCCGAGATTCGATAACCGTGGCCATCGACAAAGATTGATGTATTGAGGCACGCATTTGCAGTGAGAAGACTCTAAAGAGTAACTATATTTTCGCTGCCTTTCTTGAAGTAGTGCAGGCGATCAAAGCCTTTCGATTTAAGCAAGGGCAGCACTTTATCAAAGTGTTGCCCAACGTTTGATGGGGCGTGTGCATCTGATCCGATTGTCAGCTTGACGTCTTCTTCTTTAGCCCAATCCAGAATGAGAGGATCCGGGTGAACTTCAAAGACCCCTTTCGATAAACCACTGGTATTGACTTCCAGGCAAGTACCTGATTCGGCACATGCTTTGAGGAGTTTGCGGATTTCCGATTCGAAATTTCCTGGGATAAATGAGTCCGAATCAATAGTGCCATAGATTCGGATGACATCCGGGTGCGACATGCTGTGGTAAAAACCGGTTCGTGCAGCATCTGTCAAATGTCTGAAATAATCACGGATGATGGCTTCGTCGCTTGTGAGGTTTTGCTCAGTGATCCATTGTTTGTATGCCTTGAGCTGGTGATGGAGAGAGCCCAGAACAAAATCAAAAGGTTGGCTGAGGATCAGTTCCTTCATTTTTTCCAGAGAGGATGCAACCGGAAAAACCTCTCCTTCGATGCCGCACAACACCTCCACACCCAGTCGCTCGCCTTCCTTCCTGGCGAAATCCACTTTTGTGTAATAATCCCCAAGCTGGTTTGCATCCATGCGGATGCGCTGTCCACCAAAGGATTCATCGAACATTGGGACATGGCATGTAAAGGTGATCAGATCCAGCCCCTGGACAGCAGCAGACCTTACATATTCCACTGGTTCACCTACCGCGTGCCCGCAAAGCGGCGTGTGCATATGGCAATCGATTTTCATTCCTGATATTCCTTTTTGATGATTCTAAATCTCCAAAGGTCAATGATCGTGAAATTAAAAAAACCGATTGAAGACCGAACGCCTTCAATCGGTAAATGTGATGAAAAAGCTTAAACCCGTTTAACGCACGACACGTGCACCGCCACCACCCATGACTTTTTCGACTTCCTGAGTCGTGGCCATGGAGGTATCTCCGGGGGTCGTCATGGCAAGTGCCCCATGGGCAGCTCCGTAATCTACGGCCTTTGCCGCATCTCCGGTTGCCAGAAAGCCGTAGATCAATCCTGACGCGAAACTGTCGCCTCCACCTACACGATCGAGGATTTCCAGGTCAGGGTATTTTCTGGATTCATGGAAATCTCCATCAGCCCAGCAGATGGCGCTCCAGTCGTTGATGGTTGCTGTTTGAACGGCTCTCAATGTTGTTGCGGTTACCTTGAAATTTGGAAAATCTTTTACTGCCCGCTCAATCATGTTCTTGAAGCTGTCGATTTCGATGGTTGAGATATTTTCATCCACCCCTTCAACTTCGAATCCCAGGCAGGCTGTAAAATCTTCTTCGTTGCCAATCATGACATCGACATATTTTGCGATATTGCGATTCACTTCCTGAGCTTTGGCGTGTCCGCCAATGGCCTTCCAGAGCGAAGGGCGGTAATTGAGGTCATAGGAAACAACTGTCCCATGCTTTTGAGCGATTTTGACTGCTTCTTCCACCACACCTGCGCTGGATTCGGACAGTGCAGCAAAGATCCCGCCGGTATGAAACCAGCGCACGCCTTGCTTGCCGAATAGTTCTTCCCAGTCGATATCCCCCGCCTTCATTTGAGAAGCTGCCGTGAGACCGCGGTCAGGCGTGCCAACAGCGCCGCGAATGCCAAACCCTCGTTCCGTAAAGTTCAGCCCGTTGCGAACAGTTCTTCCGATGCCGTCGTAGGGAACCCATTGAATCCATGAGGTATCTACTCCGCCTTGCAATATGAAATCTTCAAGGAGTCGACCAATATCATTGTCCGCAAAAGCGGTGACCACTCCGGTGTTCAGTCCGAAGCAGCGTCTTAATCCTCGCGCTACGTTGTATTCACCGCCACCTTCCCAGGCGGTGAATTGTCGAGAGTTACGAACACGCCCTTCACCTGGATCCAGTCGAAGCATGATTTCCCCAAGGGACACCAGATCATACTTACACGAGTCTGCTGATTTGATTTGCAATGCTGACATATTAAAAACTTTCTCAATCGCTCTTGAAGCGAGGGACGTTCATTATGAAAGTTCCCTCTGCAAATCAAAGCATTTTCGTTGAGATATTGGTTGCTGAATTTAAAACAGTTTTAATCTTTATGGAGTGTCGCTTGTCCCCATTGTTTTATGCCTTTGCAGGGAAAATATTTTAAAAATTGAGAAGTGATCAAGGCGGGGGTTTTCCAGGTAGATCTTTGATGCAAACACAACTTTCATGCACCCTCAATGGATGTCGGTACAAAAAGAACCCCCCTCCTGTTGGGAGGGGGGTTCTTGCCAGAATCGTTAATGTTTTGGTCGAAGCAGGATGGCTTTCTTGCGAGTACCTTCCACTTCTACGCTGTGTGTCTCAATAGCTGGATCATCTTTCAATGTATGGTGCACGATGCGTCGCTCATAGGCATTCATAGGCTCCAGTTCAACCACATCACCCCAGCGCCTTACCTTGTCTGCTGCGGTTTGAGTTTTTTCAACCAGAGAATCTCTGGATTTCAGTCGATAGTTCCCAACGTCCAGTGTGATTTTGGGGACGTTGCGGTCCTGCTTGAATAAAAGACGATTAACGACGTATTGCAACTGACTGAGTGTTTGTCCTTGGCGGCCTATTAGTCGGCCTGAATCTTCGGTCTGAATTTCAAGAAATATGCCGTCATCCATGGCTGTCTCGATCACCGTGGAAGGGAAACCAAGGGTGCTCAAAAGACTTTCAAGTGTTTCTTTGGGTTTTGCGTTCATAAGCTAAACGGAATGGTTAGTGACAGTGTGTGTTACTTTTTCTTCTTTTTGGATTTCCGATAGGATTGCCCCCAATCGGGGCCATCACCGGGGCGTGGCAGTGGCTTGGCCAGTGCTGCGCCGTCATCTGCTTTGGGGCCTATTGGCTCGTTTTTGATGAGCTTCATCTGAACAATGGTTAATAGGTTCTGTACAGTCCAGTAAAGCGCGAGACCTGCGGAAAAGTTGTAAAGGATGAAGACAAACATCAGCGGCATGTACTTCATGATCTTTTGTTGAGCTGGATCCATGCCCGGTGAAGCGGGCGTCATGCTTGTCTGCCAAAGTTGAGCCGCTCCCATCAGTATTGGCCATAGATTGAACGGGATGCCCAACATGGGGATCATGAATAATGTATCGGGTTGTGATAGATCACATGTCCAGAGAAAGCTTGCACCTCTCAATTCGATGGCACTTTGCAGCATGGTGTAAAAGCCAAAAAACACGGGTAACTGCAATAAAATTGGTAAACAGCCACCGAGAGGACTGCACTTGTTTTCCCGCATAAACTCCATGAGTTTGCGGTTCATTTTTTGAGGGTCTTCCTTGTATTTTTCCTGCAAGGCTTTCATTTGTGGCTGAAGTGCAGACATGCGCTTCATCGAACGGGTACTTGCCTGAGTCAGCGGCCAGAAAAGAAGCTTGACGATAACGGTAATCATCACGATGGACAGACCATAACTCAAACCTAAGCCATGCAGTCCATTCATCGAACGCAGCAGCGCTTTCGCGAAGAAACCAAAAAAACCGTCGAATCCCATGACGGAGTCGACTTCTTCACCCGTCCGTTGACTCAGCTTGGTTAACGTTTGGTATTCCTTGGGGCCTGTGAAAAACTTAAAACTGCGCTCGATGGTGTCTCCGGGTTCCAGTTCTTGGGCTGGATAACTCAGGCTGTTTTGATACCCTTTCGGGGCCATATTTGCTTTGGGGAATGCTTTCAGGATTTCCTGGGTCGGTGGAGCAAGGTTGATTTGCTGTGTTACTAATCCTGGTGCCGGCTCTTCAGGGATGGCAAGCATGGCAAAGAATTGATTCTCAACAGCAGTCCATCGAACCATTCCCGGTTCAGAAGGATAGACTGTTCTGGGTGTGCCCGGGAAGCATCCCAAGGTGCGGTTTGCAAACCAGCTCTCTTTGATCTCTTCAACACCCTCTCCGTTGTGGTAGCGCATGCCCATGTACATGCCGGTATCAGTGGGTTTGGTTGGGGTTGCTGTTCCCGTTGCGAGGTAATGCTCAGGAATGACCCTAGGCTCGTAGCTGGTGTTTTCGATTGTGATTTTGGCCTCAATCACATAATTGGTGCCCGGTTGAAAGCGTTTCAGCACTCGAATGCCGTCAGGCCCCAGGTATTCTGCCAGAATTTCGTCATCTTCCTGTTTGAGCGTGTAAGGTAGAAATCCGTTATCCAGTTTTCCAAAGAATAGGTTCAGCGCAGGAGTCGGAACATTCGCATTTAATCTGACATGGTCTGTTTCCGTGGTCTCTTCAGATTCCTCGTTACTGCACTTTGTGGTTTCCTGATATTGTTTCAGTATTACCGTTTTTATCCCTCCTCCCGCAGAGGTGAACTCGTAAGCCAAAGTATCATTCTCCCAAATCAGCAAGCTTTCATCTTCAGGAACCATCGCAGGTTCTTGGGGTGCAGAAATGGCTACTGCAGGAGTTCTTGTGACGGCAGGGGCTGTTTCGGAGGACTGAAGGACAGTTTCCCCTGCTTGCGCGGCATTTCCTTGGTCAGTCATTGGGACACCATCCTGATTCTCAGCTACATTTCGAGACTGCTCCTGAGGGGGATAGTATTTATTCACCAATGGAAACCAGGCGATCAGCCCGATAATTGAGAAAACGAGGATGACAATGGATTTACGATCCATAATTGAAGTTTTTTGCGATAAAATTGGAGATCATTAAGTTTTAATTCCAGATACTTGCGAATATCAGCAGGTCAAGGGTTCAATGCTTGGTCGTTCCGCTCTGGATTCTGTCTTGGCTTGAAATCTTTCAGGGTTGGGACAGGGTCCCAGCCTTCGCCGCCCCAAGGATGACAGCGCAGTATACGCTTGATTGCAAGGATGGCTCCTTTTCTGATTCCATGTTCCTGAATTGCCTGTATTGCGTAATTCGAGCAAGACGGCTGAAACCGACAGCCCGCATTTGGTCCCATCAAAGCGGTCTTCAAAGGGGAAAGGGTCCACTGATATAAGCGTATCGGTATGCAGGTGATGTCTCTCAACCATTTCATCAGCCCTCACAGGATTCAAGTAAACCACGCCTTTTCATGATGGCGCACAGGTCCGTTTCCACTTCCTGCTGGCTTTTGTTGGCGATAGATTTTCGAGCTACAAGTATCAGGTCCATGGGGTGGACACACTGGTGTTGAATGTTGCGATAGGATTCTCTCATCAATCGCCTCGCTCGGTTGCGAACATGCGCTTTACCGATTTTCCGGCTGGTGATGACCCCAAGCCTTGAATATGGCCTGTTGCTTACTTCCAGCCAGTTCGCGATCAGGCATCCTTGTACCCATCTTTGGCCTTTTTCCCTCACACGTCGGAATTCGGCGGAATACCGAATTCTTTGATGCTTGCCAAACCGTTTCTTTGTAGGAGGATTCAGAATGCGCGGCTTCGAGTTGCCATCCAGAGATAATTAACACGGAGTAAGGCGCTTGCGGCCTACCTGACGACGTGCTTTCAAGATGCCGCGGCCACTCTTGGTGCGCATCCGGCTCAGAAAACCGTGCTGGCGTTTCCTGCGAATTTTTGATGGCTGATAAGTTCTTTTCATACAAATAGTCCTGAGTCAAAATAAAGCTTTTCCGAATATAAGTCATTCGGCTTCAATAAATTTCCGGCGTAACTCGCCGAAAATCGAGCGGGGAAGCATACCAATTCGCAATGGCTTGTCAAGCGGGTGGCCAGAAAATTACCGCATATCCGCTGACCTGTGTTTTCATTGAAATTCTTTGACCATGCATTGTCTAAAAAGCTTAATTTAGCCTGAAGCTGTATTCACCAATCAATCAGCTGGGGCGTTCAAGAGTATCCTTTTGGAAAATTATATTTGTTCCCTGTGGCCTAATTTCCATGATTGGTTTCTGGCGCGTCTCATTCTTTTGAAGAAAATGCATGATGATTGGGTGTTGGATTATCTCCTGTTTATCTTTTCATCCATGGTCAAGGTATCAAACGACTGATTTCCGGACTAGACCCGGCAGGCAAAATGACTCTAAGCTGTCCTTTTGCAATTATTATCATATGACCGATCCCCGATATCGAGATTTAGCGGAATTGTTGGTGCGATATTCCACCGACATCAAAAAAGATGAGACCGTGCTTCTGGACATGATTGATGTCCCTGATGAATTTACGGTGGTACTAGCGCGAACCGTGCGTGATGCGGGCGCTATCCCTTTGATAGAGACAAGACATACGCGTGTGACGCGTGAACTTCTGCAGGGGATGACTGAGAAGCAGGCAGGCATCGTTCGCGACCTGGAAATGGCGCGCATGAAGAAAGTGCAAAGTTACATCGCCATTCGTGGAGCCGCCAATACAAGTGAAAATTCGGATGTTCCGAGCCAGCAGATGTCCCTTTATTCGCGTAAAATGCGTCCGGTCTTGAATTACCGGGTCAACAAAACTCGATGGTGCGTCCTGCGCTGGCCTACTCCAAGTATGGCGCAGGCCGCGAATATGAGCACCGAAGCTTTCGAGGATTTCTACTTTGATGTTTGCACCTTGGATTATCGCAAATTTGGAAAAGCCATGGGACCGCTCGAAAAACTCATGGCCAAAACCGACCAGGTTCATTTGAAAGGTCCGGGCACGGATTTAAGGTTTAGTATTAAGGGAATCGGGGCGCGCGCATGCAAGGGCGATCGAAATGTTCCTGATGGTGAAGTGTTCTCATGCCCTATTAAAAATTCAGTCAACGGTGTGATCCAATACAACACGCCGACTGTTTACGCAGGTTCGCGATTTGAAAATGTGCGGCTAGAACTGAAGGATGGCAAAATCGTGGACGCTACAGCCAATGACTCCAAGCGTCTCAATGAAATCTTTGATACCGATCCGGGCGCCCGTTATATTGGTGAATTCAGCCTTGGTTTGAATCCGAAAATTTTGAATCCGATGAATGACATTCTCTTCGATGAAAAGATAGCCGGCTCACTGCATTTTACTCCTGGGCAAGCATACGAGGATTGCGGTAACGGTAACAAATCGGCTGTCCACTGGGACATGGTCCTGATCCAACGCCCAGAGTGGGGAGGAGGCGAAGTCTGGTTTGATGGGAAGCTCATTCGGAAAGATGGTCTTTTCATTCCAAAAAGCCTGCAGAAGTTGAATCCAGAGAATCTCACCTGAAGGAATGGGATCAGTTATGGCACAAAACTTAGTGACTTTGGATCTGGAAGGAGTGTTGGTTCCTGAAGTATGGATCGCGTTTGCTGAAAAAACCGGAATCGAGGGGCTCAAGAAGACAACGCGTGATATTCCTGATTACGATGAATTGATGACAGGACGTTTAAAGCTTCTGGCTGAGAATGGTCTGACGCTTTCTATGATTCAAGAGGTCATCGGTACCCTTGAGCCACTGCCCGGCGCTTACGCTTTTCTTGATGCATTGAGAGAAAAGACACAGGTGATCATCCTCTCGGATACATTCGAGGAATTTGCTCAGCCTTTGATGCGGCAACTGGGTTGGCCCACTATCTTCTGTCACCGATTGGAAGTGAAGGACGACCTCATTACGAATTATTGCCTGCGCCAACCGGATCAGAAAAAAAAATCAGTAGCTGCGTTCAAATCCTTGAATTATCACATCATCGCTGCAGGGGATTCGTATAATGATACTACAATGCTTGAGGAAGCGGATCATGGGATACTTTTCAGGGCACCTGACAATGTGAAATCCGAGTTTCCCCAGTTCCCTGCTTTTGATGGTTATGATGATTTGATGCAGAAAATCTGCGGATTGCTTCAATAACCGAACAATCCCATCCTATCCAATAGTAAAAAAACTTTCAAACTGCTCTTAACAAAACAGTCACTCTAACATGGAAGAAGCGAAACAGCCCGTCCACCGCAAGACGCTTGAAGAGCGTCACCAAATGACAGATCTGCAAAGATTGCGTCATTCATGTGCGCACATCATGGCAACCGCCGTGTTACGCCTTTGGCCAGAAGCAAAGCTCGACATCGGGCCTCCGACGGATGAAGGATTTTATTATGACTTCGATCTCGATGGGCACAGGTTCAGTCCTGAGGATTTCGAAACCATCGAGGCGGAGATGAAAAAAGTAGTCAAAGAGAACCAGGTGTTCGAGCGCCAAACCAAATCTCGCGACGAGGCTAGACAGTTTTTCCAGGAGCAGGGGCAGTCTTTCAAGGTAGAACGGCTTGGGGATATTCCTGACGGTGAAGAAATCACCTTTTACCAGAATGGTGAATTTACCGATCTCTGCGCTGGTCCGCACGTCATGCGCACAGGCAATGTCAAGGCGTACAAGCTCCTGCGTGTTGCGGCAACCTATTATCGAGGTAACGAGAAGAACCCACAGCTGCAGCGCATTTATGGCACAGCCTTTCCCAATAAAACCAAGCTGAACGAATGGTTGGAGGCTCAGGAAGAAGCACGCAAGAGGGACCACCGTCGCATAGGCAAGGCCATGCAGTTATTCACGTTCGATGACGACGTGGGTCCAGGTCTGCCACTTTGGATGCCCAAAGGTTCCATACTGATCGACGAATTGGAAAAGCTTGCAAAGGAAACCGAATTTGAGGCGGGATACCAGCGGGTAAGGACTCCTCATCTTGCCAAAGAATCCATGTATCGTACTTCGGGTCATCTTCCATATTACGCGGAAAGCATGTTTCCGCCCATGGAATTGTCGGAGGATGGAGAAGGAGAGGGGAAGGGCGAGGTCAAGGAGAGATACTACCTGAAGGCGATGAATTGTCCGCATCATCATAAGATTTTTTCTGCGGCACCGCGCAGTTACCGAGAGCTTCCTTTGCGTCTTGCTGAATACGGTACTTGTTATCGGTATGAGCAATCAGGCGAACTTATGGGGTTGATGCGAGTGCGGTCGATGCAGATGAATGATGCGCACATTTATTGCACTTCAGAGCAGTTTGCTGACGAGTTCCGTGCGGTGAATGAAATGTATCTGAAATATTTCAAGATCTTTGGTTTTGAGAAATATAAAATGCGGTTCAGTACGCATGACCCAGCACGCCTTGGGGAGAAATTTGTCGATGAACCCGAACTCTGGAAACAGACCGAAGACATGGTTCGGCAGGTCTTGATCGATTCAAAAATCGATTTTGAAGAGATTCCCAACGAAGCTGCCTTCTATGGTCCCAAAATTGATGTGCAGGTTTATTCCATTTCAGGACGTGAATTCACCATCGCAACGAATCAGGTCGACTTTGCGGTTCCGTCCAAATTTGGGCTTCAATACAGGACATCAGACAATCAATTTGAAACGCCACTTTGCATTCATCGTGCTCCGCTGGGAACCCACGAGCGTTTCCTTGCGTTCCTGATCGAGCGCTACGCTGGTAATTTTCCCTTGTGGCTGGCCCCTGAGCAGATACGGGTCTTGCCGATTACAGAAGAACAACTGGATTATGCCAACAAGCTAGTGGCTGAACTGCGCACACATGGGGTGCGTGCCGAACTGGAATTCAGTCATGATAAACTTCAGGGAAGAATCCTTCGGGCAGAGGAATCAAAAGTTCATACGATGCTCGTCGTGGGCGGAAAAGAACAGGAAGCCAATGCGGTTGCCGTGCGTGTTCACGGCAAGGGAAGAGGTCAGGTTCGCCCAAGGGATGAAGTCGTGACCGATATTTTACAGCGTATTAAATCCCGCGCGGCTGACTGATCGCTGTGTTCTAATGAATCAAAGATGTCTTGTTTTATGAAAATACCAAAAATACCGATGGGCTTGGTCATATTGATGGCTTGCCTCATGGTTGAATCCAAAGTTTCAGCTGCCGATGGGGTGCTTGACTCGTTCATGGGCGCACCTGAATTGGAGGTGCAACAGATCTTCCAGGGGCAGCGTTTTCCCAACATTACCGTAGCAATGGACGGCTCTGTCCTTGCGAGCTGGGGGAGCAAAGGGGTTCAAGTGAGGCGAAGTGTTGATGGAGGGAAATCCTGGTCCTCTCCTGTCGTGGTTCAGGAAAGTGGATTCCAGGGAGGAGGGATTACCGTCGATGAAAAGACGGGCGATGTGTTGATGTTTATCGAAGATCGTCACCCGCCAGCACCCATTTCCATTTATCGCAGCAAGGATCATGGACAGACCTGGGCGAAGCAGGAGACCGTCATGCATCCCAATTCACTGGGGCATGTTCCTTCCATGCATATGAATGACCATGGATCGACCTTGCAATTCGGTAAGCACGCGGGACGACTCATACGTCCGACGCGATGGTATGCAGCTGGTAATCGCCACGAAGAATGGCCCAATCATTACACCAATGCCATTTACAGTGATGATCGCGGAAAGACCTGGCAGGCCAGTGAACCTTTCCCTGAGCAAGGCACGGGTGAAGCCTGTATCGTGGAATTATCCGATGGAACGCTCTACTACAACTCCAGAGTGCATTGGGAAAAAGCGGAACGCAACACGAGACGGCGCTGTGCTTTCAGTCGCGATGGAGGCAAGACCTGGGAAGATTGGCGCATCGTTGATATTTTGCCAGATGGGCATCAACACCGTTCCTATGGATGCATGGGAGGGTTGGCAAGGCTTCCTGTCAAGGGGCGTGATATTCTTGTTTTCAGTAATCTTGATACACCCAAAGCAAACCGCGAGCGTATCACGGTTTGGATGAGCCCCGACGGGGGGCAAACCTGGCCGGTCAAACGTCTTGTCTATGATGGGGCAAGTGCCTATTCATCCATGAGTGCCGGGCGAAGCGACACACCAAGTGAGGGTTCTGTCTACTTAATGTTTGAAGGTGGACCCGGTGGCGGTGCTCAGATTGGACGCTTCAATCTAGCCTGGGTGTTGCAAGGTGAACTTACAGGAGATGGCGAAATTCCTGGCTGGTTGAAGGTTGATTGATCATACAATCATTCCTGTCTCCTGAAACCAGGAGGCAGACCTGTAAACCGGTTTTATCAAGTCAGGTTTTGAGTTGATAGCTCGAGTTCCGCATGGCAGATGCGGTAAACGTTTGGTCACCGATTCCGCAAAGGCTTCATTGTCCCTCTGCCTCAAGTTTGCAAAGCGGGTCAGCCTGGGAATGGAAAGGCTCGCCCACTCGTCAATCCAAACATTTCAGTAACTCCGCAGCCTCGGCCGTTTTGCCCTGCTAGCGAGCAAGATGGTTTGCGTCTTGATTGAATCGCTCCACTAATTGTGCCCATTGAACGGCCATGGCCTTAACGCGTTCAGGGTGGAGCTTGGCCAGATCGTTCTGCTCAGCACGGTCATTGGTTAAATGATAGAGAGACCAGTTTTCCGCATTGATTGATTCGGTGGCGGCCTCGGCTGAGGTTCCCCATGGGAAGGGGCGTTTCACGTTCGAGTGAATAATTTTCCAGTCACCTCGTCGCAGGGCGCGATTACCCTCATGATAGAACCAGAGTTCTTCGTGCAATGTGACCCTATCTTCATGGAATGCAGGTTTCAGACTCCTGCCGCTCATCGGGGGAGCATTCTTTTCACCGGCTTTGACGTCTGCCAGATCCAGGACAGTGGGAGCTATGTCAATGACATGCCCGAGAGTGGATCGAGTTTCGTTTCTGGCCTTGATACCTTTTGGCCAGTGAACAATGAATGGAGTAGAGATCCCCCCTTCATGAACCCAGGTTTTGTGACGGCGAAAAGGGGTGTTGGCTGCACTGGAAAATCCTGGGCCAAGGCATAAATAAGTCTCGGCTGACCCTGGGGTTGCAGCTGGATCATGCCCATCGCCCCGGACCATGATTTCCGCACTTGCCCCGTTGTCCGATACGAAACAGATGAAAGTGTTCTCCATGGCATTCATCTTTTGCAATTGATCCAGGACCCGACCAATTTCGCGATCCATTCGGTCGATCATGGCGGCATGGATGGCCATTTTTGTTGCCTGAAATCGTTTTTGTACCTCGGTGAGTTGATGCCAGGGCAGTGGGCGGTTTACTTCCCCTGGACCTAGAATTTTGATCTGTTCGGGAAACGCATAGGGTGGTCCAACTTCGGTTTCCAATGGGGAGAGCGTTCCAACGTTCAGGTCAAGTTTCTTTTGTCGCGCAGCTCTTTCTTTCCGCAATACATCCCATCCCTCTAAATAACGATCTTCATATCGCTGGATGTCCTCGGGCAGGGCATGGAGCGGAAAGTGAGGAGCATTGAATGCAAGATAATGAAAGAACGGGCGGTCGGGAAATTTTGAGGCGTGTTCCTGCAGACAATCAATCGCGTGCTGAGCGGTTCCTACCGTCATGTAATAGTTCGGGTCACGGTCTTTCTTTTTGATCGTTTCGAAAAAACCGGGTCCGCGAACAGTTGAATCAGAGCGATCGAATCCGTGCTCTGTGGGTTTTCCGTCGATATGCCATTTGCCGGAATGATAAGTTCGATAGCCCGCAGGCCGAAGGCGCTCTGCAATGGTAAGAGCCCAATCTGGGCGTTTCCCTCTCGGACCTGAAATTGCAGAGGCTTCTGGCATGCCATCTCTTCTTACCTGCTGAGGGTAATACCCGGTCATCAGCGCTGCGCGCGTCGGCCAACAGCGAGCTGTGTTGTAAAATTGTGTAAAACGTAACCCGCCTGCAGCCAACCCATCCAGATGAGGCGTTGCGATTTCACCTCCATAGCAACCTGCGTCAGAGAATCCCATGTCATCGGCGATGATCACGAGAAAATTGGGGCGCTCAGCCGCGGAAGTGCCGGTTGAAAACAATACAATCACCAGCAAGGCAAGCATGCGGACCGCATGAAGGAAAATGGGAGACAGGTTAAATTTGAAATTCATCTTGAAAATGGGGGTAAGGCATTCGTTGTTTCAAGCATCATTGACATCATAAATCAGGATCCGGCCAAATTCCGACCATTTTCCCTTTTTGGGAGAGCCCTGACTTTTCGCTCCAGCAAGAATGAGCTTTTTGCCATCAGGCGAAAAAGCAGATCGGGTTATGCGGGTTTTGTTATCAATGCCTTGAATCAATTTACCTGTTTCGCACGAAAAGAGTGCGGTATTCCAATTTCCCTGAGCCATTCGGCCGGCCATGCAGAATGCCTTGCCTGCGGGGTGAAAACAGAGTGTTTCCATGAGACCGCGCCCGCGTTCACTATCCTGTATTTCGCGCGTTTTTATGGGTTTATCATTGCTCCAGTCAAATTCCTGCCAGGTCTGTTTTCCGTTGCCAGCCATTGGATCGCGCATCGGACCCATCCCGCAAGTGATTAATCGGTTGCTATCGGGTGAAAAGCTCAAATCAAAAATACCCCCTATGTAATGATGGCTTTTGATGATACCCCAGCTGGTGAAATCAGGCGTATTCCATTCTCGGATACATGTCCCACTTTCGATGTTCCAGATTTTGATGTCGCCCATCATGTTGGCAGCGGCAAGGTGACGGCTGTCTGGGCTGAAGCCCACACTCAGGACAGGAGGGAGGTGTGAAAAGGAGTGTGCGAGTTTTTGAGTTTTTGCATCAAATACCTTGATAGAAGGTTCCTTTTCAGGTGCCGGTTCGTATTTGTATCCACCGCATTTGTATTGTCCGGTGACCGAAGCAATCCATTCCGTATTGGGGGAAACCTTCATTTGCCACGACCAAAAATCATGGATCTTTTCAACGGAGATCGTATTACCGATTTGAAGATCGTGCCATTGTATGATTCCGTCATAACCGGCAGAAACAGCAAGCTTGCCGTGAAGGCAGCTTCCAACACCCGAGGCATAGCTGCTGTGCTTGGCAACTGATTCCCAGGACTCATTGACTGGATCTAGCTTCAAGACGCTTCCGTCAAAGCAGCTCACCAGTAGATCGTGGCTCTCCTGGATCGTGCTGAGCCCTAGAGCCGCACTCGGTATTTTGATTTCTTTGGCCAACTCGATCTTCATTACTTATATATCAGGTTTTCGTTGGATCGATGTTAAATCAATACTTGGTGGATAGGTTTTGCTTCTTTTTCGACGCGGTGAAAAGTGGGTAACCCCGGTAAGTCATATTCGGTATTGGGGTCGATTCCAAGGGCAGTAAAAAGTGTGGCAAACAAGTTTCTCTCATCGAAAGGATCCTCCGAGACTTCAATGCCGTCCTTATCCGTAGCCCCGACTACGGCTCCAGGTTGAATGCCGCTGCCAGCAAGTGCCATGCTCCAGGCATTGGGGTAGTGATCTCGACCTCGGCTTGCGTTAAGCCATGGTGTCCTTCCAAATTCTCCCATCATGACGACTAAGGTGTTGTCGAGCATCCCCCGATCCTCCAGGTCGGTAATTAATTGGTAAATAATGTTGTCAAGATCGGGAACGAGCATCTGATAAATCTCATGCTGAAAGACATGGCAATCCCAAGGCATACCATTGGCGACCATGACAAATGGAGCGCCATTCTCGACGAGATTTCTAGCCAGTAATGTATGCTGCCCGAAAGTGCCCTGCCCGTATCGCTCGCGATCCTTGGCGGGTAATTTTTCCAGATCAAACAGGTCGGCACAGCTCATCAATCCCTTGACTCGTTGGAATGCGGCATTCTGTGAAGATGCAGCGGCACTTTGTCGTTCGTTTTCAAATTTGCGAGTTAGAAAATTCCGGAATGCTTCCCGTTCTTCATGATCCTGTGTGGTGATGTCTGGAAGCTTGTGAACGTCAGGTATCTTATAGTCTCCCCCCAAGCGTACAGGTCCATATTCAGCCCCCAGCCAACCGGCCCAGTTTCCGGCTTTGAATGATTTGAATTCGTTTCCTTCCGGGCATGGATCCAAAAGGATGAAGTTGGGTATGGGGCTATCGAGTTGACCGAGTTGCTGGCCAAGCACACTGCCAAGAGCGGGGCGGACGAAGGGAGGGCGAGGAGCATCTCCACGAGTCAAGCGGTCGATAGCCTGAAAATGTTCGGTAGGCTCGGTTTTCATCGAACGTATCACAGCCAGCTTGTCCGCAATCGTTGCGCATTGTGGCATGAGTTCACT
>JBDQII010000015.1:0-23054 GCA_040264395.1 Verrucomicrobiota bacterium | reverse complement strand
GCTAAACCCAATTCATCTTTTTTTGTGGATGGATTCGATATAATCCCTGCCAGCTGCTCCACAGTAGCATCATCTCCCCAGAGTGAGCCAAGCTGCCAATAACGTCTTCGTAACGAAGGATCCGTTGCTTTTGAAAGCTGAACAAGTAAGGCTTTTCCATTTCCAGCAGGCAAGGTTTTGGTGAGTTTTTGACCGTCAATCAAACCATCCAAACCACTCAACAAAAGCTCACGGTCGCCTGACACCAGATCAGACAACGCTTCAACCGCCGCCCCCACGCCCCCAGCATCCGCCTGATCACAGAGGCGCCGCATGGTTTTATATAGTATTTTCTGACTGAGTGGTTTCGTAGATTCTCCATTGTTAACCAGCCAGCTTAAAATTATCTGATGCGCTTCTGTCACCCAAGGTTCCAATGCCATCCAGATCATGAATGGAATGAGCGGATCTTCATCTCCTGCGGAATTTTGCATCAAGCTGGCAAATGTCGGGCCCAAATCAGACAATGACATATTGATTCGCGATGGACGATTCACAGTCAATGCTCCGGAGCTGTATTGCCTCAAGGCAGTTGCCACTGCATTTCTTACGGAAGGATGGCGATCTTCGGCAAGCCGTTGCAATCTAGCCAATGCGGCCAGATCTGAGGAACGCCGCTCACCAGTGAAGCGTGCTGCCCAGCTTCGGATCGCAAAATGCCCATCTTCTTCAGCTTTTTTGAGGATGGATTCATCTAGTAATCCAGCGCCGTACAAGGTCCAGAGTGCCGTAAGTCGTGACTCAATGGAATCGCCTGTTTCCATCAATTTAACTAGATTTTTTTGAGTATGATTATCTTTTCGTTCGCTGAGCAAACGTTGAGCGGTTTCCCGATGCCATACGTTTGAATGAGCCAATAATCCAATGAGATCTTGACTGCTTTTAAGAGCGAGATTCATGTTGACTGCGGGTCTGCTGGGCAGTGGTTTATCAGGCTGATCTCCCACATATGCCACACGCCAGATGCGCCCATACTGACGATCCACACCCTCGGGATCTGCGTTAGCGTTTTGATAGCATGGATATTTGTCATACCAATCAGCGATCCAGAGAGTACCGTCAGGCCCAATCTGTTCACTCACGGCACGGAACCAGCCATCGGTGGATTCAACAAAGTTCTCCAATGCATGGGCTTTAAACGATGATCCATCACGCTCCAATCGATCCATGTTGACAGCATTCTCATGAATATTCCCCATGAGCACGCGGCCTTGATAGGATTGCGGGTATTGGTTCCCTTGGTAGATTGATATGCCACAGTAAGCGGCACGGTAATGTTTATGATCTACAATAGACGGCAGAAGCTCGTAGCTGTAGGCATGTTCAGGTCGACCCGCTTGACGGGTATAAAGCCCCCCGGGTGCCATGTGGAACAAATGGTCAATCACACATGCACTGACAAATGCGTTTCCAAAGCGGTCGAAATCGACATGCCATTGATTGGAGGCACCATCAGCAAAAACCTCGAACTCTTTTGTATCCGGATGGAAGCGCCCGACAGCGGCATTCATGATGACTTCAGGCCGTTCTGGGTGTTCAGGATCTTTCACTTTTGAATGAGTGAAAACGCCTTGTGTCATGTATAGCCAACCATCGGGCCCCCAGGCAAATCCGTTCAAAAGCTCATGTCTATCTTCCAATCCGAACCCGCCCAAAAGGCTAGTCCGCTTATCGGCACGATCATCTCCATTGGTATCTTCAAGGAACAGCAAGTAGGGTGCTTGCCCTACATAAACACCACCATTTCCCAACAACAATCCTGTGGCCAGGTTCAGACCATCAGCAAACAAAGTAGATTTGTCCGCTCGACCATCAGCATCCGTGTCTTCAAGAATACGGATACGGTCTCTCGGCTTTGCACCGCGCTTGGCGCCCAAAGGGTATTCAAAAAGTTCCAACACCCACAATCTACCCCGCTCATCCCAATCCATCGCAACAGGGTTCACTACGTCAGGTTCCGCTGCGAAGAGTCTCATCTCAAAACCTTCAGGAACAGTAAAGGTCGAAGCGGCATTTTCAGGAGGAATGGGAACCGAGGACGCAGGTGCGTGCCCTCCAGTCAGCTGGCGACCCGCAGCTTGAGCAGCGCACAAAGACAGTATCAAAAGCAACCCGATTACACGTCGAATGTTGAATTGAGCATTCATAGGGAATGTAATCCTATGTCATTTTGGCCGATATTCCAACATTTATGCGATCATCCTGAGTCAAAAAAGTAACAGACGTGGGAAGCAGATTAATTTGAGGACTTCTCTTTTTTCTATTTCCTGACTAAGCCCATGAAACGAATTCAAACAGGATCATTGATGGCAATATCCGTCAATATTTCAGTGTGAACTCTAGCTTGAATGACACGGGCAAATGGAGTTTGCCCTTGGTGTCCGATGGATTCCCGCAAGGCTGTTTCTTTTCCAGCACCACTGATAAGCGCCCACACATGCTTGGATGCTTCCAGAACATCATAAGACAAAGTAAGTCTTTGTGGAGGTGGTTTGGAAGCGACAACTTGAAACACATGACGATCACAACGCATGAGGTCTTCTGCCATGTTCTCAGGAAAAAGAGACGCCACATGACCATCCTCTCCCATACCTAGAAAGATGAGATCAAATGTAGGCACACCTCTTGAATTCAAGGGAAGTTTGACTTTCAATGTGGATGCCATTGATTTAGTGGCTTTGTCTGGATCGTCTTCACCTCGAAACCTGAAAACCCTCGAATCGGGGAATGAAACTGGATTTGCAAAGTTTTGCTGAAACATCGCATGATTACTATCTGGATGCTCTGGACCAACACAACGCTCGTCTGCCCAAAAAATATTGAGTCGTTTCAGAAGATCTGGCGATTTGCCAAACAGTGCCGAAGCTTCCTGAAGGAATGGAACCGCTATTCGACCACCGGAAAGAGCAACGTTGAATGGCTGATTGTCTTTCAGAGCTTTTACTGCCTCGAACCATTGGCGCGCCGCCGAAGAAACCAGATACGCAGGGTTTTTAAAGACTTGAGCACGATATCGAAATTCTTTCATGAGGTGGTATTCATGCAGTTGAGTATTGATTGATCTTTGCACTCAAGAGTGAATCACAGGATTTCTCCACCTATGACCAGAGCGACCCAATAATTCATCAGCAGCTTCAGGACCCCAGGTTCCAGCGGAATAAAACTCGCGATTGCTCAATGGCTTACCCTTCCATGCCTTTCGAATGGTATCCACAACCTTCCAGGCCGCCTCGACCTCATCGCGACGGATGAAAAGGGTAGCATCCCCTGCTACAGCTTCCAGAAGTAATCGTTCGTAAGCCTCTGGAGTGTAGGCGCCAAATTCCGTATCGTAACTGAACTGCATGCTCACTGGCCGCAATTCGGAACTGTTACCGGGGACCTTGCCATTGAATCGTAGGTTGATCCCCTCGTTAGGCTGCAACCTTAATGTGAGCGCGTTGGAATCAAGGTTATGTTGACATTGAGCAGCAAAAAGCACATTCGGCACAGGACGGAACTGAACACGAACTTCACTGGCACTCAAAGGTAAATTTTTTCCAGTTCGCAGGTAGAAAGGCACACCAGACCAACGCCAGTTATCCACAAATAACTTCATGGCGGCATAGGTTTCCACGTTGGATGTAGGGGACACTTTTTGTTCCTGCCGGTAGGCAGGGCGCATCTCACCGTCCATCATTCCCGCAAAATATTGCCCTCGGACAACGCGGCTTGCGACATCCTCCTCCGTCATCGGACGAATGCTCTGAAGGAGTTTTACTTTTTCATCTCGAATGGATTCATCATCCAAGGAAACCGGGGGTTCCATCGCAATGAGAGACATGACCTGAAGGAGGTGGTTCTGCACCATATCACGAAGTGCACCAGCCTCTTCATAGTATCCTCCACGTGAGCCAACCCCAAGCTTTTCACTCACGGTGATTTGAATATGGTCAATGGATTGCCTCGTCCAAAGTTCCTCGAAGATGAAATTAGAAAAACGGAACACCATGATATTCTGAACCGTCTCCTTGCCGAGGTAATGGTCAATACGGTAAATCTGACGTTCATGTGCATGATGGGTCAGACTCTCATTCAGTTCATGTGCGGACGGTCCGTCATGTCCGAAAGGCTTTTCAACAACAATTCGCTGCCAATGGTCACCTGTTTCTTCCTTGGACAAGAGCCTTGCCTCACTCAGATGCTGAACAGCTTCTGAGAACTGACTGGGGGAAATAGCCAGATAGAACAGGAGATTCTTCTTCAAACGATCATCCTCAGCTTGATCCAGCGAAATCTTGAGTGATTTGTAGGCCTCTAAATCGCTCAAATCACCTCGGTGATAAAAAATAGTTTCAGCAAACTGAGCCCATACCGCCAAGTCCACACTTTTGCTTCGTGAGTATTTTTTAAGCCCCTCCAAAAGCTCAGCGCGCCAGGATTCGTCAGATTTTTCGCGCCTGGCAAATCCGAGGATTCGAAAAGGTTGAGGCAACTGTTTCTCCTTAAACAAATGATAGAGAGCGGGAATAAGCTTGCGCGATGTAAGATCCCCGCTGGCACCAAAAATCACAATTGTGCAGGGCTGAACGTCCCTTTTCCCAGCACCAAGCCTGCATGTCAGCAATTCATCCAATGTGTCCGTCGAGTCTATCATATTATTATCTCTCCCATTACAGATAAAAACTAAGTCTGATGAACACCAGATAAAAGTGTTATCTAACTCATAACTCTCCCACGAAATCATTACCTGGAAGAGGCAAAGATCCATTGACAGATAACGCTCGCACAGCATGCTCCTGATATGCGTAAAGTGGATAAAGACCCGTATTTGTGGCTGGAGGAAGTAGAATCTGAGAAAGCAATTGAATGGGCGAAATCGTTCAACCAGCTCAGCAAGGACGAGCTGACTGCTGAAACCGGTTTCGAGATACTCGAAAAAAGACTGCTGGCCGCTCTGGATTCCAAGAAACGCATCCCTGGCGTTACTCTTTACGGTGAAAAACTCTATAATTTCTGGCGCGACGATGCCCATCCGAAAGGCATTTGGCGACGCACCACCATGGAGGAATACCTGAAAGAGGACCCGTCATGGGAAACAGTTCTGGATCTCGATAAGTTAAGCGATCTTGAAGGTGAAAACTGGGTCTGGAAAGGTGCAACGATACGCAGAACAGATTTTAAAAGGTGCCTATTGCGTCTTTCGCGGGGAGGCGCTGACGCAACCGTCATACGTGAATTCGATTTATCCACAAAATCGTTGATTGAAGATGGATTCATTCTACCTGAGGCAAAATCAAGAGTAAGCTGGATCAACGAAGACACGGTGTATGTGGGCACGGATTTCGGTCATGATTCCATGACCGACTCTGGCTATCCAAGGCTAATCAAACTCTGGAGTCGAGGCCAATCACTGAAAGATGCCAAACTCACCTTCGTCGGCAAACAGACCGACGTTTCGGTGGGAGCTTATGTCGTCCATGACCACGGCAACCGCCATGAGCTCATACAAAGATCGACCACATTCTGGACCAGCGAGTCCTTTATAAGAAAGGGTCCGGAATGGGTTCGCATTGACAAACCAGACGGCGCTGAGGTCAGTTTTTTCAAGAATCATCTTCTACTTACATTGCGCAAAGATTGGGTTATCGGGAATCAAACCTACAAAGCAGGTTCTCTGCTTGCTTCTGAATTAACTGCCTACCTTGACGGGAAAAGAGACTTATCAGTTCTCTTTTCCCCCAGCAAACGCACATCTCTTGATGATTTTTCTTCCACGAAAAACTGTTTGATCATCAATGTGCTGGACAATGTCCGAAACCGGTTGATCAGTGTCAGAAAAGAAGGAGATCGATGGATTCAAGAGGATTTGAACTCCCCCGGATTAGGAACGGTGAGTGCCTGGGGTGTGGATTCTGAAACTTCCGATGATTACTGGATGACCGTGACGGACTTTTTGACACCAGCCAGCCTTTATCTTGGAAGTCTGCATACCGGCGATCAACGCATCATCAAATCCCAACCGGGATTTTTCGCCACCAAAGGACTGAAAATCGATCAAATGGAAGCAATTTCCAAAGATGGCACAAGAGTGCCTTACTTCATGGTCAGCAAAGAAGATCTGGCCCTGAATGGTCAAAACCCAACACTGCTTTATGGTTACGGTGGATTTGAAATTTCTATGCTTTCCAGTTACCGAGCCACCACAGGTATTGGTTGGCTTGAGAACGGGGGTGTGTATGTGCTTGCCAATATCAGAGGGGGTGGTGAGTTCGGTCCCCGCTGGCATCAAGCAGCACTTAAGGAAAATCGCCAGTGCGCCTATGATGATTTCATAGCCATCGCAGAACACCTGATCGAACGAAACGTAACGACTCCTGGGCATCTGGGTATTCGTGGTGGATCAAATGGCGGCCTTCTGATGGGAAACATGATTGTTCAACGCCCCGACCTGTTCAAGGCTGTGGTTTGTCAAGTTCCACTATTGGACATGAAGCGATTCAATAAACTTTTGGCTGGTGCCAGCTGGATGGGAGAATACGGGAACCCGGACCTTCCCGAAGAGTGGGCATTTTTACAAAAATATTCACCTTATCAATTGGTGGAAAGCGCGATGAAATATCCTAGAGTACTTTTTACTACCTCTACAAGAGACGACCGAGTACATCCCGGGCATGCACGCAAAATGGTCGCCAAAATGACGGATCAAGGTCACGATGTTCTTTATTATGAAAACATGGAAGGCGGTCACGGAGGAGCCTCGGATAATCCTCAGCGAGCATTTGTCGAAGCCATGATTCACACTTTTTTGTGGAAAGAACTTCGGTAAAGTCCAACCCGGCAGTCCTGAAGCAATAGGATCGCTTTGCTCACAGCAGCTGAAAAGGCTGTGAAATCGTTGGTGTTTAGAGCCCTGGCGCTGTTGAGTCTGAACTGAAGTCACCCATGGTCCAATCAAGGGTGAGCGATGGATCCCAGATACCTACCTCCGACTTGACTGCCTCCCGCTCAATCTGGAGTAATTCCCAGATTGCCTCATCTGAAAAATGAGTGATCTCGGTTCGCTTGAGTTTTGCCATCCCAGCCTTGACCATAGGTAACACGATGGACTTTCCCTGAAATTCTATGTATCCATGACCGTATCGAGAGTCATTCATGTCGATGGCCTGAAACCGTATTTTTTTACGCAGCACAAGTTCTTCGAGAAAGGTCTGCGATTCTTTCCCCATCCTCAGAGTGTCGTCTCCCAACAAAACGGCAAGGGTGGGAGCTTCCAATCCTCGTATACGCAATCCATATACAAACCCTTCAGGAATTTTCACATACACCCAATTCCCATCCAACACCTTGACAATCTCACCGTCCAGCCACTCTTCACCCTCATACAACTGTGGATCTCGGTTATCATAAATCCATTTTGCATCTTCAAGGGCCGACTGTGCCTCTTGGTTTGTGTAAATATAAAAGCCTACCCCAGCAATGCAGAGGAATATTAAGAGTATAATGATTTTCTTGATGATGCCGGAGGCGCTTTTCATGTGTGCATGGTGAATAAGAACTTTTACAAGTCAATATTGAATACAAAATCTCCCTTGATCCTTGATCTGAGGATGAACCAAGATAGCAAAGATGAATCGAACTGTTCACCTGATCGTCAACCCCTTTGGAGGAACTCAGGACAATCGTGCGCTGGCGCGGAAAGCGCTTTCCACCCTGAATGATCATGGAATCAAGGTAAACCTCGATTTTTCTGAACACAGAGGTCATGCGATGAAGGTTGCCCGCTCACTTTCTTATGCTCCAGAAAAGATCATTTGCGGATTGGGAGGTGATGGGACGATGCATGAAATCATCAATGGCATCATGTGTCGACCATCAGAGGAGAGGATGCCCGTTGGGCTTCTCCCCGGAGGAACAGGCAACTCCTTTCTGGAGGATCTCGGAGTATTCAACTTCAATGACGCTTTGAGAATGATCATTCGAGCGGATCACACCAACATCGACCTGTTCAAGGTCCACCTTGATGACTCATGTCATTTTGCTTTCAATGTTTGCGGATGGGGAATGTTCGCGTCAGCCAACGCGGTTGCCGAATCGCTCCGTTGCATCAAAAAAAACAGATATCATGTAGCCGGGTTATGGGAAATAATTCGAAATCGAAGTCAGCAGGGAAAACTTACTTTTAACAGCCAAACCATAGAAGGTATTTTTTCTTTAATCGTCGCCAGCAATACACGAAACGTAGGAAAAAGTATGATGCTTTCTCCCTCAGCAAAATTTGACGATGGAAAGCTGGATTTGACGTTCCTCAAGCAATCAGGACGGTGGGCATTGATGCGGTTGTTTCAGAAACTACCCAAAGGAAATCACATACACGAACCTGGTATTTCTTGCATTCAGTGCACAGAGTTCGAGATTGTTGCGCTAAAAACCACATTGTGGAATATGGATGGAGAAATATATTCAGGGAAAAGAGGCAAGGTCACCGTTTTGCCGCATGCACTGAGCGTCTGCATTTGAGAATGCCATTAATACTGTTAACTACCTGAACATGGGCCGTGAAAATGATTTTTTGAGTCACTTGGCGATGTCCACAGGAAAAAACTCATCACAATCATATCTCACTCACCAGAGGTTTTATTTGGAAATGCATGCCTGACGAAGTGTCGGGCGAGCCCAAGATCAACTCCCCGAAACCTCCCTTTTTCCAGGCTTCAATTCCACCAGGTGCAGGTACTAGTTTCACATTAAACGGCTTCCACTCTCTTGCTTTTTGTAACGCCGTGGACATTTTAAGTGCGGTATGCCCCATGTTTTGAATCTTTGGCATCCCAGCTAGTAATCGACTCATTTGCATGATCAATTGAGAGTGCAGATGACCAATAATAGTAGCATCAATCTGATGTAATTTTGACCGAACCCAAGGAATCTTTGCAAGATAAGGAATTGCGGTGGGATCGTGCAGGAAAAGAATGATCTTTTGTTTGCTTCCGATGGACGCAAAAGCGTCTCTTAATGTATCGAGATGCTTTTCACGTAATGCATTCCATGTTTCATATTCTTCAGGAGGACAGTCGGAAGCGAATTCCGGCAACCCAATTAGAGTGGAATTCACCCCAACCAAAACGTGCTGTTCAATGTCCAATCGAAAAAACGCCTTTAGGCCAAGGCTTTCCGTGCATCGCTCCCAACTCTTCAGCCGCATTCCTCCAAATCCACCAAACATACTTTTCTTACCCAGATCATGATCCCCCATCATCCCGATAAACTTATCTCCAAAAGCATGCTGCAACTTCCCTAAACAAGCCTGAGCACTGAACATGGAAGGATCATCAGCCACTCCAATAAATCCTGAATCACAGCAGTAATCTCCATTTCCAATCACCCAGTCTGCGTCCCCTGCTCTTGAAATAAAACGATCACAATAATGGTTCCCCCCAAAGGTATCTCTGCGCCACAAGAAATTCCGGTATTGTTTCAAGAGAAACCGTAGCCATGGATTGGAAACCGTTCGGGATTCATAGTCTCCCCTTGATCTCTCCGCCTCACTCGCGTAGTGAACATCTGTAATGATCAGGATTCGTGTCACAAGAAGGTCGCCTGTTCCTAGTTGATTTCAACGTTTCAGTTGAACGATGTATTCCAGCAAATCACCTACGTCTTGAGTTGTCATGCCCTCCAGTAGTCCAGAGGGCATGATGGAATTTCCTGTTCCATCGATAGAAGCAATTTTTTGTCGTTGTATCGTCTGAGTTATCCCTCCTGCCTGTTTGACGACCATGAGTGAACGTGATTCCTGAGCAATCAAGCCTACGACACTTTCCCCTTCCGTTGTCTCAATCTCATATGATATGTACTGTGGTTGCACTTCTTTGTTTGGGTATAGAATACTGTCCAGAATACGGTTCTTCCCGGATGTTTTAATGGAAATAAGATCAGGGCCCAGAGCAAACCCTTCTCCATTACCACGGTGACAGGAAGCACACCGTTCGTTGAAGATGTGTTGACCATTATCCATGTCAGCCTCAAGTAACAGCGCCTCTTCAAAATCCTTCACAGACTTCTTCATTACATTTTCTGTCGAGGCATCCCAGAGTCGAGATGCAGACTGTTGAACCTTATCGGATCGATGGTGTTGAAGGTTCCTTCTCTGAGAGAATGTGAGATCTTTGATGAGCTCAGGTTTTAACTGAGCTGATTTCAAGTATGCGAGCAACAATTCATCACGCGACATGATCAAAGCAAGAGCAACTTGCCGAACTGACGGACTCCAGGAGGACCACTGACCGCACAACCAGTCAAGATCCGTTAATGAAAAGACGTTAGCAAGGGAAGCCAGCAGTTCAGAATGCAAGATGGCCCACTCGGACTGAGAGAGCATGGTCTTCCAACTCTGCTTGAGATTTTCATTCATCATCTCACCCATGATTCCGATAATTTTTCCTGCTGTAGAGAGGTCGTCCAGAGCCTGGCTCTGGATCCAGGCTAAATACCTTTCTCGAGCATGAGCCAGCTCTGTATCAGTTAAAACCGTTGACCAGCCTTTCCCATTCTGACGCATTCCTTGACTCAAAGCTGATAAGGCATCCAGAGTATCGACTGAAATGGAAGATTCGAAAACGAATCGAAATATCTGCACAATTTCCTTCTTATCACTTGATGCTCCCAAAAATTGATAGAATGCACCCGAGTCATGGAACAAACCACCTCCAACCTCTCCCTTGGCAATCATGCGATTGAAAAAATCGGAGCGACAAGAATTCATCGCATTCAGCACTGCAAATTGCATCCAGTATTTGTCTTCTTTTTCAAGGGACATGGCGCGCCAAAGAAACTCAGATTGTCTGGATGAATCAAACGGAAACTTGGATAGTAATAAAGTGGCTTGAAACCTTGTTTGATGATTAAGAATAAGTTGAGAGATGTATTTTTCAAATGGCACATCAAACGGACTCAATTCGTCCCTGTTGCCCCACAGTTTTAATAAGGCCAGATGAACTGCGCCGGATTTACTTCGAAAAACCGTCTCCACATCATCAGTTGTCATATTCCCGAAGCCATGGAGCACTTGTATTGCATTCACTTGAGCAGAAACGTCAACCGACTCCTTCAACAATGCTCTCACGGCATCCTGTAAGTGGATCATATTTCCTTGAACAAGCAAACGCCTTGCGGTTTCACGGTGCCAATGATTGGAATGACCAAGCATTTGCACCAGCTCCATGGCCTTTGCTTCCCCTGGCAATCTCCGTTGTTTGGTTTTACCTTCAATGGTTCGAATACGGTAAATGCGCCCCCGATTATGGCCGCTATTGAGATCCAGAAATTGCTTTATTCCGTCGGGCAACGACCATGGATGCTCAATGACTTCCCGGTACATATCCATTACATAAAGATTACCATCCGGAGCGTTGGAAAATTGCACAGGGCGAAACCAGGTATCCGAGGACCGCACAAATTCTATTCCCGATTCCGCTGCTGGACGCCGCGCGGTGGCAACATGACCTTTCGGATATATTCCTTTTCTGTGAATCAGATTACTGCCGCAATCAGCAATAAAGGCATGATCTGAATACTCACTTGCCCAAGCGTCCCCTGTGTACAAAGTCGCTCCCGTTGCTCCCGTAAAGTATCCCGAGGGAGTACCGCCTCCTTCAACAGGTCCACTCACGGCACCTGCTACACGCCATTTCGTACGCACGATTCTCCAAGGTTCATCCGGACTGATCCTAAAAACCGGAGCGGCGGGTCCATCTTCCGCGATGCTGATCCTTGCCGGTTGCTGTTTGATAAATGGATTCAGGCCGGCGAAAGCCTCATCATAAACAATGTATTGCAGGTGATCACTGTTGCTGCAGACGAATTTCCTTCCGTGGCTATCAAAAGACATTCCATTTTGTGCTCCTCCACTTTCGGCGCGTAATTCCAGCGTTTTTGGGTCAAACGAAAAATCTTTCCCACGCAAATTCAAGGAGGGCTGATCTGGACGTAGCGGTGAATAGACTTTACCTCCTACAGGGCCTGTGGCTCCGTGAATCCGATTATCCGGCCCCCAATGAAACGAATTCAACATGGCTTGCATGTTCAACTGGTCCACTCGATAAGGTGCACTTGCAGAAGCAAAACCGGTAAATACCAATTGCCGGATATCGGCTGAGCCATCACCGTCAGTATCCTTGAAATAAAAAATATCTGGTGTCGCTCCTACGAAGATTCCCCCATCGTAACACATGACTGCTGTCGGCCAAGGCAGGTCATCCGCATAAACAACACTTTGATCGAAGGATCCGTCTTTATCCATATCTACAAGCATCTTGATCCGGCCGAGCCTTTCGGGGCGTCTTTCCGAGTAGCCCCGCATTTCGACGACAAAAGCCCTTCCCCATGCATCAAAATCCATGGCCACCGGATCAACAACCAAAGGTTCCGCTGCCACAAGGTCCAACGTAAACCCTTCACGTACTTCAAAGGCAGACATGACATCAGCCACTTCGGTTGCTTGTATCCGCGGCAATTGCTCGGAGCTGGCAACAGGTTCCGCTGCGCTGAATTTGTCCATCGAGGAAAACAACATTCCCACAGCAATCACAACCATGATACGTGCGCTTCCGGATTGGTTAACTTGTTTGTAAAGGAGTCTCATACTTTTTGATTGTTTAATTCGCTGCGTCCTGTGCCGGATTTCAGGCTGGGAGAAGACATTGCTTCGGCGAGTTGCCCGAGTGCTTCAGAGCGATTCACAGCACCGATGAGTTTTTTGTCTATGCCGTTATTTACCACTGGGACGTTCCGCATTTCAGCTCCCAGCAAAACCGACAAGGCTTCGTCCAATCGCTGACCGGGTGTCAGGCATTTGGGAGCGGGGCGCATGATATCGATGGCAATGACGCTTTTCAGTTGTTCCCCCATCTGCAGATACTCCTTGAGATCGCTGAGGGCAACCACGCCCAGCAACCGCATGCGCTGATCCACCACAGGAAGGAAGTGATAGGAGCTGGTAATGAATCGATCTGCAATATCCGCAAAAAAATCGTTGTCTCGAACGGGTGGCACCGGGTGTCGCATGAGGTCTCCAACGCGTTGCCGCGAGGCCTCACCGAACTGATCAGATTCCCAGGAGGCATCCAGCCCTTTGGCGTAGAGGGTTTCACTGTAGATATTGGTCCGATGCACTTGCCTCGCAACAAGCGTCGCAATCGCGGAGGAAATCATTAATGCGGGCATCAAACTGTAGTTCAGGGAAATTTCAAACACCATGATCATCGCCAGTAGCGGACTGTGAGTGGTCGCGGCCAGCATGCTGCTCATACCAACCAAAGCAAAGACAGCCACCGGTATGCCGGGATGCCACTGTTCCTGCATGCCGTAAAGACCAAACACTCCCCCCAGGGCCGCTCCAAGAAACAAAACCGGGGTCATCACACCCCCAAAGGCCCCGGAGCCAACCGCAAGGATCGTGGCCAACCATCTCAACAAAAACAAGGCCACTACTGCTGCGAGATTCAGTTGATTAGCCATGATAAGATTCACGCCTGAATAACCATTACCAAGGACTTGCGGAAAACGGAAGGCCAACACGCCGATCGCCAAACCTCCAAGTGCCAGTTTGAAAGGCATGGGAATTGAAAATCTTTGAAAGATACCTCGAACCCACAGCATTGATTTTAGAAACAAACCTCCCATTAATCCACACAAGACTCCCAGCACCAGAAACCAGGGTAATTGGAACAAAGTAAGATCTATTTCCAGGGTAGTTCTGTAAAGAGGTACCATTCCAAAAAAACTTCTGGAGACCATGGAAGAAACCACTGAGGAAAAAATCAAGGGCGCGAACAAATGCATGGAGAAATTACCGAGCACAATGTGCGCGGCAAATACGGCCCCTGCGATCGGTGCGTTGTAAGCTGCCGCCATTCCCGAGGCCGCACCACAAGCTACCATTAACCGCAAGCGATAAGGGTGCCAACGCGCCAGGGCTCCCCATTTAGAAGCAAGCGTGCTCGTAAACTGCGTGATCGAGCCCTCTCGGCCAATAGTAGCTCCAGAAACAATGCTTACCATGGAAGAACAAGCCTGACTAACTGCGGTTCTAAAAGGCAACTTACCGTCTCCCATCGAAACCGCCTCAAGCAAATTGTTACTTCCCTTTTTCGCAGACCATATAAGTCCTAGATACAATAGCAAACCAGCGATCAGCCCCCCTGTAACTGGAATCAATAAACGCTCCCATTCCGTTCCCTGAAATGGAGTTAATGAAGAAGAATCCCCCTTTGCCCAGACAAGATCTTGACACCCGACAATAAGTTTCACGAAGACGACATTCACCACGCCTCCAATAATCCCAATTCCGCCCGCAATCAGGAGATGCAAGGCCTCTTCCGTAAAACGAAAACGCTCTCTCCAGCCGAGAAAGCCCTGCCAATGCCTGCGCACGAACAAACGCCAGGAATGGACTAATGAATGTATGATGGCTCGAATGCCTTTCACGTAATGAGGTTATAGTGGATACAATTTTAAATAACGAGTATCGATTGAATAGAAAGGACTGGCTTGACTACTGGGCTCGTCTTTTAGAGTCTTTGGGGATGCAGAACCCTTTTCGCTGTTTATTGCGCCGGCTCATGATCTTTCTTCAATGGAGTGGTCTATCTGTGCTGCTTGTCATTGGTATGCTCCAGGGAGACTCTTCACAGGCTGCCAAATCAAAGCGTCCGAACATCGTCTTTATTTTCAGCGATGATCATGCAGTACAGGCAATAGGCGCTTACGGATCGAAAGTCAACCAGACTCCGCATATCGACCGTTTAGCCCATGAAGGGGCACTTTATGTGAACTCATTTTGTGCTAATTCGATTTGCGGTCCCTCGCGTGCATGTATCCTGACGGGCAAACATAGTCATTTAAATGGATTCCTGCGCAACGGCGATCGCTTCGATGGCAATCAAACAACGTTTCCAAAAATCCTGCAAAACGCCGGTTACAAGACGGCCATGATCGGTAAATGGCATCTGGGCACCAATCCAACAGGATTTAATTATTGGGAAATTCTTCCCGGGCAGGGAAGCTATTACAACCCGGACTTGATCCAAATGGATGGCTCGAGAAAACGGTATCAGGGGTATTGCACCGACTTGATTACTGATCTGGCACTTGATTGGATGAAAGATCAACAAGAGAGTGGCGAACCGTTCATGCTCATGTGTCAGCATAAAGCGCCTCATCGTAACTGGTCCCCTCACCCCCGACATTTCGGACGTTACAAAATGGGTACAATTCCTGAGCCTGCCTCCCTCTTTGATGACTATTCAGGTCGATCCAAGCTGCTCAAGGAAAACGAAATGACTTTGAAGGATCATTTCCACTGGGGACATGACACCAAATTTCATGGAGAGAATCAATTTACGGAGCATTTTAAAAACCTGGGCAATGGCGAATACCGCCGCATGAATGCCGAGCAAAAGGCAGTTTGGGATTCTTATTACGAACCGGAAAACCAATCTTTCATTCATAAAATGAAATCTGGTAAATTGTCAGAAAAGGAAATCACACAGTGGAAATACCAGCGATACATGCACGATTACCTTGGTTCTGTTCAGGCCGTCGATGACAGCGTGGGACGTATTCTGAATTATCTGGATGAGAATGGACTTTCCGAGAACACCCTCGTCATCTATTCCTCCGATCAAGGATTTTACCTCGGAGAACATGGTTGGTATGACAAACGGTGGATGTTCGAAGAGTCATTGAAAATGCCGTTTCTGGTGCGATGGCCCGGCAAAGTAAACCCAGGCACACGATCTGAGGCCATGATTCAGAATATCGATTATGGGCCCACCTTCCTCGATATAGCAGGAGTCCATGTACCTACAGAAATGCAAGGACGAAGTCTGAAGCCGCTGTTTGAAAACGGAGGTAACAAGACACCCGACTGGAGAGATGCCATTTATTATGCTTACTATGAAAATGCGGCAGTGCATGAAGTTCCGATTCATGACGGTGTGAGGACCGAGCGACACAAACTCATGTATTTCCCTCGCAATCAAGAGTGGAACCTCTACGACCTTGTCTCGGACCCAAACGAAATGAAGAGCCTGCACAAGGACCCAGCCTACAAAGATGTGCTCACAGGGCTCCAACGCAGATATAATGACATTCGAAATTTTTACGATGTCAATCCGGCAGTCATACCAAATACCCGAGGAGACGAATCATGGTGGAGGGAGAGAGATCAGGCCAAGAAAGCCATTGTGAAGAAAGGCGACATCGATCTTGCTTTTATTGGTGATTCAATCACTCAAGGATGGGAAGGCAATGGTAAATCTGTCTGGAACAAATACTACGCCGATCGTAAACCCGTTAATCTGGGCTTTAGCGGTGACCGAACGGAACATGTCATCTGGCGGCTTAACAAAGGGCAGTTCAATAACATCCAGCCGAAGGTTGCGGTGGTCATGATCGGCACGAATAACACAGGTCACAAGATGCAGGCGCCAGCTGAAACAGCAGCTGGTGTGGAACGCATTCTCGAGATCATCAAAGAAAAATCTCCCGGAACGAAGGTTTTGCTCCTGGGTGTGTTCCCTCGCGGACGCACTCCACATGATGCTGGACGCATCACTAACCAGGGAATTAATCAGATCATCCGACGCTTTCATGATGGAAACCGTGTCCATTATATGGATGTGGGAACCGTCTTCCTCGATGAGAATAAAAACCTCCCCGCTTCCATCATGCCGGATGCACTCCATTTGAATGCAAAAGGATATCAGCTCTGGGCGGAGGCAATAGAGGACAAGCTGAATACTTTGGGACTGTGACTGAGATGCAGCCCTGTCATTTCAAATGGTTTAAATAAGACACCTATGGAATCCAACCCCATCCTTGCAGCTCTCGATGTTCCCAATCCTGAAAAAGCCATTACACTGGCAGAAGAGGTTTTTCCTCATGTAGGTGGTTTCAAGATTGGGCTCGAATTATTCACAGCCGGTGGATCGAAGACGGTCAAAGCGATTCAGGCACTCGGTAAGGAAATATTTCTGGATCTCAAATTCCATGATATTCCCAATACTGTTGCCAAAGCTGTTGCCAACGCAACCAAGCTGAATGTCCAATGGATGACCATTCATTGCGCTGGAGGTCCCGAGATGATCAAAGCAGCCGAGCAATCTGCTCAGGAAACAGCCTCTTCTCTTGGAATCCCCACCCCCGTTATTCTGGGTGTGACCGTACTGACGAGCATGGATCAAAGCCAGTTAGGTGCGATTGGGGTAGCGCAGAGAGTCGAAGATCAGGTTGCTGCGTTAGCTGAGATGGCCGTCTCGCATGGATTACGTGGACTTGTTTGTTCTCCATTGGAATTGACACGGCTTCGCAGCCTGTTGCCTCCTTCCGTTCACTTGGTGACCCCGGGTATCCGCGCTCAAAAGGATGCCATGGGAGATCAAAAGCGCACTCTGGGCCCCAAAGAGGCGATCACAGCTGGAGCCAGTCGACTGGTCATCGGGCGCCCAATTTATGCAGCATCTCATCCAGCAGAGGCAGCCCAGGCGATTACGCGCATCCTTCAGGAGGCGACACATTGAAAACAACTGATCGCAACTGATTTTACGCTGGCTTTTCATCATCTTTCTTGGAAAATGGAGCCATATCAACGAGCACAGAAGGCAACCTTTGTGACCAAAGCAAAACCATGAAAATCAAAAATATCTTATTAACTGCGTGCGCCATCGGTTTAGGCAGCTTGAACGCAGTGCAAGCAGGAGAACTCAATCAACCGCCTACAGGATTCACTGCGTTGTTCAATGGCAAAGACCTTTCGGGCTGGCATGGCATGGGGCATTTTGATCCCCGCAAGCTTTGGGCGATGTCTGATGAAGAGCGCAAAACCAAGAGGGACAAGGATCTGGAAGATGTCAAAAAGCACTGGACTGTTGAAAACGGGGAACTGGTGAATGATGGCCACGGCGTTTATCTGACAACTGATCAGGATTATGGCAACATGGAATTCCTGATTGATTACAAGACCGTCGCCAAAGCCGATAGCGGCATTTACCTGCGAGGGAACCCGCAAGTTCAAATCTGGGATTACACCAAAGAAGGTGGAAAATGGAACATCGATGCAGACAAGGGATCAGGAGGCTTGTGGAACAACAGTGCCGGAGCACCGGGGAAAAACCCCATGGTATTGGCTGACCGCCCTTTTGGGGAGTGGAACTCCTTTCGCATTATCCAGGTTAAGGATTACACCACCATTTACCTGAATGATCAATTAGTCGTGGAGCACGCCAAAATGGAAAACTTCTGGGACCGATCCAAGCCACTTTGGGATAAGGGTCCCGTTCAACTTCAAACGCATGGCGGAGAAATCCGTTGGCGAAACATATTCGTTCGAGAAATTCCAGACAACGAAGTGGAGCAAATGCTCGCCGAGCCAGGGTTCAAGCCTATTTTCAATGGTAAAAATTTAGACGGATGGAATGGTCCCGTTGACAATTACGAAGTAAAGGACGGCGCCATCGTCTGTAAACCCAACAACGGCGGTACGATCTACCATCATCAAAACCTTACTGATTTCGTAGCTCGCCTCGAATTCAAACTGCCTCCGGGTGGGAACAATGGACTGGCTATTCGATATCCTGGACAGGGTAACACCGCCTACGAAGGCATGTGCGAACTTCAGGTACTCGATAACACTGCGGATAAGTATGCCAAGCTGGATAAGCGTCAATACCACGGATCAGCTTACGGCATGGTCGCAGCCAAAAGAGGTGCATTAAAACCTGTGGGTGAATGGAATGAACAGGAAGTAACAGTCAAGGGCTCAAGGATTAAAGTCGTGTTGAATGGGACAACCATTCTTGATGACGACCTCAGGGAAGTGAAGGATTTCATGGGGGGCTCCTCTCATCCGGGCATGAATCGGTATGAGGGTTATTTTGGATTTGCGGGTCACGGCGATCCGGTTGCTTTCAAGAACATACGTATCAAAGCACTGCGTTAAATGAAAGCAGACACTCATTGAACAAGCAAAACCCGCTACGTTTGTAGCGGGTTTTTTCCTTCCATACCAATGGAAGATTGACTTACGACGCATCAAGGAATGGATCCAAATGCATAGATGCTGCCCAACCTGACATTGACCTGAATCCCGGCTTCCAGTATCAGGGAGGCATGCAAACAACCATTCCCAGACCAAACTCGGATGAGCCACAATCCGTTTTCAGCATGAACCGTCGAGAATGGATGCGGCGCACTGGTTTGATAACAGGTACCGTTGCAGCCACGTCATTATTCAATCAAGAGGCAACCGCTGCGACTGCTTCTGATGCATTTACCCTCGATCTCACTGTTTGGAAACTGGGCATTCAAGGCAATCAAAATGAGGCTATTTCATGGGCCAGGCAATTTGGTTTTCAATCGGTGGGTGCTCACACTGAGGAAATCCAGAAATGGAACGATGCGGACCATGAAAGCTACGCGCAGCAATTAATGGAAGCTGATTTAAAGTGGGGCACGGCCAGCATGCCCGCAGAATTCAGAAAAGACCAAAGTCGATTTCAGGATGACATGCGAAGTCTTCCCTCGGTGGCAAAATCCCTGAAGAAAGCGGGCGTCGCAAGTGCCATCACTCACATCATGCCCAACCATAGCACATTGACTTACAAGGAAAACTTCAAGCAGCACAGCATGCGCTTGAAACAAATTTCCAAGATACTTGCAGATCACGGTTTGCGGTTTGGAATGGAGTATGTTGGAACCGAGTCGTTGCGCAATCGCCGTAAATTCCCATTCATCCACACTTTACGCGAAGGCCTGGAGCTCATTGAATCCATTGGACTGGACTCAGTGGGTCTGGTTATGGATTGCTGGCATTGGCACAACGCTCAAGATAACCTCGAGGACCTCAAATTACTCAAACCCAAACATGTAGTGAGCATAGAACTCAATGACGCTCAGCCAGGAATCAAACGCTCGTTCCTGCAAGACAACCGTCGTGAATTGCCCTGCTCCACTGGGGTCATAGACACAGCAGGTTTCCTGAACGGATTAGCTCAACAAGGGATTCGCGGTCCAGTGATGGCAGAACCATTCAACCAGCACTTCAGAGACATGCCTCGCTCACGGGGCATTGGCTTCATCGCCCAGTCCCTACGCAAAGCGTTGAGCATGGTTCAATGAGAATGAACTCAAGCATAGGATGAACTGGATTGAGCTATTTCAGCCGGGCACCTTGATTCCCTGGCTGCTGGGAATGGTATTTGGCATTTTTGTCGGTGCCACTCCAGGCCTGACGGCAACCATGGCAGTGGCCCTCATTGTTCCCTTGAGCTACTACCTGCCTGCCGATGCGGGTTTGGCGATGATCATTGGAGTCAGTTTTACCGCTATTTTTGCCGGTGATATCCCCGCTACTTATCTAAGGATCCCCGGAACCCCGGCGTCTGCGGCGGCCACACTGGACGGACACCAGATGGCACGCAAGGGCAAAGGCCTGCAAGCACTTTACTTGAATCTTTGCTGCAGTTGTATGGGCGGTATGCTCGGAGTAATCCTGATGATATTTCTTGCACCACAATTAGCCAAGTTCGCCTTGAAGTTCAGTTCTTTTGAATACTTCTGGCTTGCCATATTCGGTCTCAGTCTGAGTGCCTTGGTCAGCGCAGGAAATACACTCAATGGCATCCTGGCGGCAAGTTTGGGAATGCTCATCTCCAGTGTTGGACTTGACATTGTCAGCGGAGCTCAGCGATTCACATATGGGAAAAATGAACTCATGGATGGAGTCCAGTTCATCCCCGTCATGATAGGATTGTTCGGTTTATCTGAAGTACTTCGAAATCTGTGGCGACCATCCATTTCAAAGTCCAGCCGAGATCATTTGAAATCTACTAATAACGGCAGAATCCCATTCAAAAGTGTTTTGAAAAATCTGACGGGGAGAAAGCGATTGATTGGACAATCCGCCTTGGTGGGAACGGTGGTCGGGGCACTGCCTGGAGCCGGCGCGGATATTGCCGCGTGGGGAGCTTATGGACTTGCTCAAAAAACGTCCAAATCTCCAGAAGAGTTCGGCACAGGAAGCGATGAAGGAGTGATTGCACCGACAAGCGCCAATAACGCAGCGGTTGGCGGTGCATGGATCCCTGCGCTGGTCTTCGGTATTCCTGGAGATGCTGTGACAGCCATCGTGCTGGGAGCGCTGATGGTTTACGACATCAAACCCGGCCCAATGATTTTTGAACAAAGCGGACCACAGGCTCAGTCAATTTTTGCAATCGCTTTTATTACGCAAATCCTATTGCTCCCAGCTGGTTGGATCGGAATCAAAACATTCGACAAACTCCTTCGACTTCCTCGGCACTGGGTACTCACCGCTGTCGTGTTATTTTCTGTTGTGGGTGCCTATTCACTCCAAAACAGCATGTTTGATGTGTATGTGATGGCTCTGTTCGGGTTGATAGGATTTGGACTCGAACTTCTGGCCATTCCCCTGGCTCCGCTCATCCTAGGACTCATCCTTGGGCCTATGGTGGAAAAAAACCTCCGAACAGGCTTGATCAAAACTGAAGGTGACTGGATGCCGTTCCTAACCCGTCCTTTTTGTCTTACCATGGTTTCTGTCCTCTTGATGGTATTTATGCTTCCCACGCTGAGCCGACTCTTCAGGAAAAAGGACTAAGCTTTCTTTACTGACACATCATCAACTGAGCTGCTAAATGTTTGCAGAATACATGAAGGATAAGTAGGTTGCGTAGCGTTCATTCTGAATCTAACTCATGAGCCAAAAGAAATTGCACTCTATATGCGGAGGACTCATCGCTGCAGTCGCCGCTTTTTGGATTAGTCTGGGAAGCACTTCTTGTGGTACCACCACCAAAGTCGCCATTGTTCGCCCCCCTGAAATTGAAGGGGCAACCTTCGCTGGAAACGATGCGTGTTCTGATTGTCATACTGCGATAGTCGATGTTTTCCCCTCCAGTCCGCATGCCAGATTTCACATGGATGATCAAGAATCTATCGGTTCATCCGGTTGTGAATCGTGTCATGGCCCCGCAAGCCTTCACATCAAGGCAGGTGGAGGAAAAGGGATCTTTGTTCATAATCCGGGGGATGACTCTGCTTCCTGCATGGAATGTCATCAGGAAATCCACGCCAAGTTCAGTCTTCCCAATCACCACCCAGTTCTTGAGGATTTAATGAACTGCGTGGACTGCCATGATCCACATGGTCGCGACATCAACAAGCCAGCGGGAGGGCTTGCTTTTGCCCGATTGAATCAATCCTGTGCAGAATGTCATCAAGAACAGGCCCGCACATTTGTATTCGAACATGAGGCCATGAGGGAAGGTTGTACCGAATGCCATGACCCACACGGCTCAGTGAACTCCAAAATGTTGACCCAACGCGATTCGAATCTCTGCCTCAAATGTCATTCTCAAATTCAATTCCCGGGATCAGGAGACATTTTCATCGGGAAAACACCCCATAGCTTCAGTATGCAGGCTGGCAGTTGTTGGACTGCGGGCTGTCACACGCAAGTCCACGGCTCGATGGTGGATCCCAAAATGCGATTCTAATCAACATAAGAATGCGTATGACTGCTATCACTCCAAAGAAATCCCTCAATCACATCGCAGGAAACTGCATTCGTTTTTTTTTCCTGGTGGCTATGGCCACGAGGTTAGTTACCTTGCAAGGCGAAAACGATCCACTCCCTCCACCAACTGCAAGATACGTTGACTTTAATGCGGATATCCTGCCTATCCTCAGAGAATCGTGCTTTCAATGTCACGGTCAGGAAAACATCGAGGGAGATTATCGACTGACAAGTCGTGCAGAAGCACTCAAACAGGGCGACTACGGATCCAACATTGAAATCGGCAATAGCGCTGAAAGCACGTTGATTCAATTTGTGGCTCATCTGGAGGAAGACTACGAAATGCCTCCCATCGGCAAAGGAGATAAACTCACTAACGATGAAATAGGATTATTAAGGGCATGGATCGATCAGGGACTGCCTTTTGAAGACATCTCAG
>JBDQII010000014.1:0-23150 GCA_040264395.1 Verrucomicrobiota bacterium | reverse complement strand
TCCTGATCTCATCCGCAATGAAAGAATGCTCCATCCCTTTGGTATCGAGAGTTCCAATGACTGCAATGGTCGCCATGATAAGTGTGATGTTTCGTTATTTGATCAGAAGCATCTTCATGCACTCGGGCTTATTCATCGAAATGAAAATTTTCTGCTGCGGGTGATTTCAATGCTTTGAATTTGCGCGTGAGTTGAGTCAATGACTCCTCTACGGCCATCCGCTCCAACGAGCTGGCCCCCACAAATCCAAGTACGTCGGTCTGCTGAAGAATCCTGTCAACATCGTCTGGAGTATTGATGGGACCACCATGAGCCAGAAAAAGAACATCCTTGCGGACGGTGCGCACTGCTTGAATGATTTCTCGAGTTCGTTGAATGGCATCATCCCAGGTCACTACCGCACTTGAAACTCCAATCGAACCACCGACGGTTGTCCCTACATGCACGATAATGGCATCGGCTCCAGCCTGAGCCATTTCAACAGCCTCCTCTGGTGTGGCCACATAGACGATGGAAAACAAATCCATCCGACGGGCGAGCGCCACCATTTCAAACTCTTTCTTCACACTCATGCCCGTTTCCTCGAGTACACCTCGAAATTGCCCATCGACAATAGTATGCGTCGGAAAATTATTCACCCCTGAGAAACCCATGTCTTTGACCTGAAGCAACCAGTGCCACATCCGACGACGTGGATCGGTCGCATGCACCCCGCAAATCACCGGTACCTCCTCCACCACAGGCAATACTTCAAACTCTCCAATCTCCATGGCCACCGCATTGGCATCCCCATAAGCCATGAGTCCACTGGTGGAACCATGGCCCATCATACGAAAGCGCCCAGAATTATAAATGATGATCAAATCACCACCACCTCTCTCAATAAACTTGGCAGAGATTCCAGTCCCTGCACCAGCAGCAATGATGGCATTCCCCTCCTTCACGGTTTCATGAAGTCGTTCAATGACTTCCTTGCGTGTGTAAGGATTCCCCTTACCTGTCCATGGATTTGGCATACTTCAATAAAAATGGGGTATGTTTGTTTTTTCGCTCTCGAAAATAAGGGTCAAGGGGGTTAGATACGATCTTTGATTTTACCCAACTTATTTTGTAGCTTACAGGAAAATCCAGTTAAAAACTGGATACCATTGGAACCTGAGGATTCGAAACAGCAACAAGGGTTTTTCGGACGGACAGTGAAAAAAATCAGGACTTGGAAAGCAAAAGTTTGAGAGCAAGTCCAGCAGCGGCAAACCCAAAGGTTCCGGTGACGTGTGACACACTGCCGTAACCCTCTGCGCATCCCAGATGTCCGGGCCGATCTGATTTAATACCGGCTACACAAGCATCCCCGAGGTCCCAGGGACCTCGGGCCGGCTCTGGAGAAAAAACACAGGGAATACCAAATTTGCTACCTCTTGGAAAATCGTATTCAGTTCTAAGCTGCTTCCTTACTTTCTGAAGCAATCGATCATGATGCACCTTACTCAGGTCCGCAGTTGCAATTTGAAAAGCATCCATTCGCCCCCCGGCAGCACCCGTGCTCACAATGGGCAGACCCAATTGATTTGCCATGTTTAACAAAAGACACTTGGCATTAAGCCGGTCAATGGCATCCACCACTACATCAAAGGGTTCTTCGAATAGTGCACTTGAAGTAGATTGAGTGAAAAATACCGGTTTAGTCTGCACAACGCATTCCGGTGAAATCCGACTGATTCGACGCGCTATGGACTCGACTTTTAATTGCCCCACTTCTCCATCAATCGCGTGTACTTGCCGATTGACATTGGTCACGCAAACCTCATCCATATCCACAAGCGTCAGTTTGCCTATTCCAGTGCGGGCAAGTGATTCTGCCGTCCAAGAGCCCACACCGCCAATACCGATAATACAGACGTGTGCGTCACGAATTATCTGAGCCGCACGCTCTCCGTATAAACGTTCAATTCCCCCGAATCGTTGATCCCACGTGTTCATCATGTTGGTTCCTTCTGCGGGGCATCTCTCAGGACTTGAGTTGAAGAAGTTAAGCCTTTCATTTCCACCTCCGTATGCCGTGATAGTTTGAGCATGCGCTCGCCGCTGGGACGAATAGATCTCTCATAACTACCGACTGCTTTGTTATAAGCTCCCGATGCAGTGTCAAGCCCGGTTCGTATTTTTTCCAAATGTTCAACAAAGACAGCAATACGCTTGTAAAGCTCCTCAGCAGCTGAAGCGATCGCTTGAGCATTTTCTGTCTGAGCATGTTGTTTCCAACTCACACTGACTGATCTGAGCAAGGCAATGAGGGACGTCGGTGTCGCGATGAGGATTTTACGCTCTGCCGCCCAGACAATAAGATCTTGATCAGCCTCCAATGCAACACTGAACAACGATTCTACTGGTAAGAACAGCACGACATAATCCAATGCATTGGGAAAGTGACCGGGGTAGTCGCGACCTGCTAATTCCCGAATGGTTAATTTTAACTTGGTAACATGATTGGAAAGCATTTCAGACCTTTTGGCCGGATCGGCTTCATTAATCTGATCCACAAATTCCAGGTCAGGTACCTTAGCGTCTACAACAATCACCCTGTCACCCGGCAATCGAACGATCATATCAGGTTTGGATTCTCCCGATTGAACCTGCTCGTCAAAATCACAATGGGAGCTCATGCCCGCAGCTTCGACAACTCGTCTCAGGGTCTCTTCACCCCATCTTCCACGCGCTTGACTGGAACTTAAAATACGTCTGAGTTGAATTGTTTCCTGAGAAAGGCTCTGACTATGATTGGTTAATGTTTCGAGGTGATTTTTCAATTCACCGAATGTTTTGGAGCGGGTTTGGTCACTTTCCAAGAGTTGCTGGCGATAAATTTTCAGTTGCTCCTCAAGCGGTTTGATCAAGCCAGCCACTGCCTCTTGCCGTTTGGACAAATCGCCTTTGGCCGTCTCCTGAAAGGTTGCAAAAGACTCTTTGGCCAGTTGGAGAAAGGCCGGATGTGTTTCTTTGAGAGCATTGGCGCTTAGCGCCTTGAAGGAGTCCTTTAAATCTTGAAGTGCCCTGGAATGTTCTTCTCTGAGGCGTTTAAAAGTTTGATCGTGCAATCGAGACTGATCCTCCTGAGCCTTCGAAACACTTTCCAGTCGAGCTTCTGAAATTGATCTGGCAGATTGCTGTGATTCAAGTTCTTTTCTAAGCGTCTTGATCTCCGTTTCCTTTTGATCCAGTTGACCACGCAACTCATCTTCGAGCCGAAGGGCTACTTGGTTCTGCCGGGAAGCCGTGAACCAGTAAGAAAGCAGCCAACCCACCAATACACCCCCGAGCAACCCAAAGATTAAGTAGGTCCAAGGTAGCATGGTTCAATAGTGTGCAATTGCTTCTATTTCAATCCGAGAGCCCATGGGAAGCGCAGTGACCTGTACCGTTGATCTGGAGGGAAAGTTTTCAGAAAAGAAACCGGCATAGATTTCATTAACCTGAGCAAACTCTGAAAGATCCACCATGAAAATGGTTGTCTTGACGATGTGGCCTAAATCGAGACCTTCGCTCTCTAGAAGGATACGCAGATTTTCCAGCACACGCGTGGCCTGGATCGCAATATCATCGCTTACGATCTGGTTTGTCTCAGGGTCTAGAGGAATCTGTCCCGCCGTGAAAAGCAGATTTCCTATTCTCGTTCCGTGATTGTAGGGTCCAATGGCTTCTGGCGAGCCTTCGGGCGAAAAAGTCCTTTTTTCCATGGTAAGTTGATGATAAATGCTAATACCTGATCATGAAAACTCAAATTCAAGTTTTATGCTCTGCGTCTGCAATGGCTGGTAACAAACCTGGGTTCGGTTCCATCTTAAAAAGTTGGGGTTAAACTGAAGTCATCAATCAGTCTAATTTGTTGCTCTATCCTTCGATAGGACACTTGTTGATGACGATATTCAATAATGATTCGAATCATCCAACAACACATACCTAGTTAACAAGCATTCATATACTCGAACAAACTATGGATTGCCTCCTTTTCAATTGTTCTGAGATACATCACAAAAAAGGCCGGGCAAATGAATGCCCGGCCGTGATTAAATATAGATACTACAGAGAGTAATGCTTACTCAGCAATGTAGAACTCAGCGGCTTTGGTAGGCTCAACAGAGTAAGGAGATGATGCACCACCTACAGCATTGAAAGGTCCTGTGACACTTTCAGAACTCTTCAGAGTTCCGCTGTATTCGATGACGACATTACCTTCGCTCAAGCCAACAGAAGCGATTGAACCGCCAGTGCTTGGAAGCGCAACATCTGTTGGAGTTCCTGAGCGTGAACGGAATGCTTTCAAAGCGTTGCTGTCAGAATCGTTGATCAACCAACGGCTAGATCCATCGGTAGTAGACCATTCCAAGTTAGCACCACCGCCACCTTCGTACCAGATGGCACGGATTGGGTAGACACCCGCTTCGATGACTGCAAATCCGAATTGTGTATCGGAAGCACCTCGGCCACCGTTGAATAAACCAAGCTCCATACCTGCTGCGTCGCCGGCACCGTGAGTTTCAGTCACACGGAAACCATCATCAGAGTTGAAGATCATCTGGTAGTAACCAGCTGATGGGAACTCAATGTAAGCCAAGATTTCAGCAGACATGGCGTCTGTGCTTCCTTCCAAACCAGGAATACCAGGAATGTAAGCGTCAGCGCGGTCGGTGGATGATCCGTCACCACTGTCGCGGAACACACCTTGAGCATTTCCATCTTGATCCATGTTGATAATGTCAACATTGAAGAGGATACCAGGACCGTCAGAGGCTTCGCTGCCAGCAGGGTCAGCAACGTTGTCTTCACCGTCTGCCCATGTTCCAGCAAGCTGAGCTTCTGCATCAGCAGTGTTGTTGCCACGACTTGAAACAGTCTGGAAGATACGGAATTCAAATCCGGAATCGCTACCAGATCCAACATCGGTTCTGCCTTTGCTGAGAGTAGGATAGTCTTGAACAGTGAATGTCCAGTCAACAGTGCGCTCGCTGCCACCAGCTGTGTAGCTCAAGCTGGCAGTCACTTCCTGTGCAGGTCCCCAGAGAGCGCCACCACGGTCAACAGTCACAGTGGTCACACCACCAGATTTGCTTGCAGTGCCAGTTTCACCAGTGCTGAGTGACAGACTGACTGATCCTGCATCCACTTTGGATGCGGCGTCTTCAATGGTCACCACAACATTGCTGTTAGGAACAACGCCAGCTGCTCCGTTACCGGGAGTAGCAGAAGTGACACGTGCAGGAACGTTAGGCAATACAGCGAAGGTCTGGATACCACCATTGGCAGTGTCGTTCAACAAAGCCTTGTTAGGAGTAATGGTGAACCATTCGAAGTTAGCACCACCGCCACCTTCGTACCACAAGCTCTGCATGGCGTAATCACCGGCTGCTTCGAAGTAAGCAGTGTATTCGGTAGTACTGGCACCACGACCACCGCTGAATTCACCGATACGAATCTGTGAAGCGGAGTCATTACCAACAGTGGTCAAGAAACCATCATCAGAGTTGAATCCGAATGTATAGAAACCGGCTTCAGGAATACGAGCAACGGTCTGAATGAAACCAGTGATGTTGTCCGTGCTGTCGGTAAATCCAGGAATACCAGGAATGTAATCATCAGGAACGTCCATTGAGTCTCCGTTGCCGGAATCGCGGAATTCACCTTGTGGGTTTCCGTCTTGATCGAAGTTGATCAAGTCAACGGTCCAAGTGTAATCGTCGGACTGGAAGTCATCAGCAACGTTCTCGCTGTCGTCTGCCAAGTGGTCAAGGCGAGCTTGAGTGTTGTTACCAACGCCACCGTCTTTTTGTTTGATGAAAAGAAGGAAACCTTTAGTTCCAGTGTCTACGCCCTCGAGAGCAAGATCAGCAGGAATCATGGAGTATGACTGAGCTGTGAACGAGGCTGTGACTGAAGTGCTACGGCCGTCGTTACCTGAGGCAGTTACGTCAACAGTGTGCTCTGAACCAGATGCGAAAAGAGTATCGCCAACATAAGTTGCGTGTGTGAATTCACCATCTTTGGATTTTGTGAGGTCAGCAGAAACATCAACACCATCAAGAAGAATAACGATGGAGTCTGGATCAACCTGACTGTTTCCGACATCGCGGAAAGAGAAGGTGAAACCGTTTGCGGTGCCGTCCAAACCAGCAACCAACCAGCTTTCAGCCAATTGGGTAGTCAAGGTGAGGTTATCAACGTGGTGAGCTTCGTTTGCACCACCGGTGCGGCCCATCAGGATAATTTGACCAGGACTTGGGAAGAAACCTGAAGAGAAATTGTCAACAAGTTTGTTGCCTTTGTAGGTCACATTCAGATTACCTAACTCGTCCACATCGACTTCCAATCCCACCCAGTCAAGGATGGTTGGGTCACCACGCTCAGCGTCGGGAGCTGCATCACTACCACCGATAGGGCCAGTCTGGAGACTGGTGATATCATCGGCTGCACCGTGACGAGTGGGCATTGCGAAACGTCCTACAGTTTTGTTGTCAACGCGAACGATGATACCTTCGATATCAGGTCCATCAGGCAGTGAGTTACCTGCCCAGGTATCGAAGGAAACTGCAACACCCGTTTGTGTTCCAGTTTCAGCAGCACCGCCAGTCGCAGCGTTGCCAGGAACAGCACTTCCACCCTGAACATCAGCAAGCATTGGATCGCTTGAACGTGCAAAGTTGATACTGATACCATCCGCAGGACGGTCAGTTGTGCCGTTGCCCATACGGAGGTCCATCTTCATGTTGAAAGATTTAACGAAGTCCCCACTATCAATATCTGGGAGAACGGCGATGGTACTTGTGCCACCGGTTGCTTCTGTGATTGAGAAGAATCCGCCAGGGTTTCCTTCGGCACCCCAGTCATCAAATCCCTGTCCACCCCAGATGTAGTCCAACTGAGTTGACTCGATATACTCGAAATCGTCGAATGGATCGGTTTCGAAGTCCCATGTTCTCTCTCCCGCTTGCGCGGAGAGTGCGATTACAGCGCCGGCAGCTAGTGCCGACCACTTCATTGTACGTCTATTATTGTTTTCCATAGGTATTGCTACGGTTTTGTTAGTTGCAGTTTAAGAGTAACGGAGGTAAGTAAACAATTTCCCCTTTGAAGTTCAAGCAAAAAACAAAGTTCAAGGCTTCTCCTCAGGCAGGTTCACAACTCAAACGCTGTTACTTATTATTGGTGTGGGGCTTAAAATGATGAAAAAGGCCGTTTCACCATCACTCAAAGCCCAAACACACTTTCGTTCTTCAAGGATATTTTCTGGGGCGCGCTGATCGATACGATTTCTCCAGCTCGGTTCACAGTAATCACCAGCTTGTTTCTGTTACCTTGACCTGATTCGAGACGGTAAATGCGCATGCGAGCATGAGCAACAGTCATCCAATCTGAAAAAGCCTCCCATTTTTTGCCCCAATCACTTGCCTGCAAACTATTGGTGGAACCCGGTTGATATATGGAATCCAGTAATCCCATCAATGGAGTCAAGGTCACCGCAATGAATGGATTCTCTTTTAGCAGTTGACCCGCAAGGGCTTGAGGATTTTGAAATTGATCGAAAGATACTTGCGTTTCCCATTGAGTCTCTTCCTGCTCAATTTTCAGAACAAACACCTCCTTTTTTCTGTCTGAATGAAGGTGCAACCACTGGTTTTTTATTCCTATTTTGCCATCAAACCTGATCCATTCCCATTGCCGATTCAATCGGATATTCACCATGAAACGCACACGGTGTGGATTACCTTCCCCCTGGATATAACCATCCACGTTAACGTTGTAGGACTGAATGTTCTGGATTAAACCAGACATTTCTGCAGCTTCCAGATCAACTTCTCCTTCCTTTTCCGAGGCATTCAAGACGCTTTCCTCAGGATCATCTTGCCCTAGTTGGGTCACTACCCAACGACAATGACCGACTGGTTTTCCCTGATAGAAGATATCTAGCTCGGAGGGGTCCGGAGTATCGAGTATCTTGGCAACTACTTTGTTGACAGGTAAGGGATTGCCTTTCGAGCCTCCGCCATATTCAGAACGCCATAGCAAGACGTTCATGCATAAACAGAAAAGCCCAGTCAAAATGAGCCAGAGAAACTTCATCTAGAAGCTGTTTTGGTCGAATAGGGCACATTGACAACTTGCCCTATTTGAAGCTTGGTAGAGTTCACGCCAGGGTTTGCTGATTGTATGGATTTGAAATCAACGCGATAATGACTGGCAAGTTTGTAAAAAGTATCATTGGACCGAATCACGTGCTTACGAAATTTAGGCGTGGACACACTTGCATTCTGCATGGCGGTCGGATTCGTTTTGCCTTTGCCTCCCTGATTGCTTGTTTGAGTTGGCGCATTGGATTTGGGATTCTTGCTGCCGTTTACCAATGATTCAGTCCGCGCATTCTGACGGTTTCGATTGAGTGCTTCCGATTGAGCTGAGAGCACCTGTCTCATTTGGGCCAGCTGGCCCTCAAGATTTTTTATTTGGGTCTCCAGCTCTTCTTTGGTTTCGACAAGGTTTTTAAGTCTCGTTTCCGTATTCTGATTCAATGGTCCAAGAGTAACCGTGGAGGCAAAATCCATCTTGCAGCGTTCAAGATGGTCCTTGATTTGTACAGCCATCATGTGATTGGGCCTCATTTCCAACAGCTTTTGAAAATGATAGATGGCCGACACATAGTCCTTGAGGTGCAAATAGTTGATCAAGCCCAACTCAAAATGCGCGGAGGCATTGTTCGGATTCACTTCCAACGCCTTTTCAAAACCCACAACAGCCGCTTCAAATTCCTCTGCAAAGAGCTTGCTCTTGGCGTCCATGTGATAGGCCTCGCGTTCTTCGTCGATGCTGACCGCTGTATCAGGCTTACACCCGGTAATTACCATGGAAATCACCAAGAGAAAAACAGAGAAACCAGACCAGAGAAAATTCATGGCAATAGTTTACTCACAAATGAAAAGAACGCAATGCATCGATTGCTTTGAATCCTGTCGACGTGAACTCAAGTTCTCATGCAGGAAAAGCGCAGTCTCCTCACTTATTTTGCATTTCGGCGAATGAACCGGACCACTCGATCAGGTTCCGGGTGGGTGAAATGATGACCATGAGACACTGAGGTGCCTTCTTTCACTCGTATCAATTGCATGAAATGTCCACTTTTGTGCAGATATTGCTTTAATTTGAGCGTGTTTTCTCCGGGGGGAACGATCCTGTCGTTTTCAGAAATGATATGCATGATGGGGATTTGAAAACGAACAAGCAGCTCGTAATTTTTGAAGATGGGAGCCCTGTATGCATGCAAAGTCTCCGAACTCAGGTCATTGACCTTCATGAAAAGATCCCAGTCTCGTGCCGACCCCATTCCTTTCCCCTCTCCCCCAGGCCAGCTTCTGGGGTCACAAACCGGTGTGTCGCAATAGATCGCACTCACCCACTCCGGGTGCCGCATTGCCCAGTGATAAACAAACAAACCACCCCTACTCACACCCTCCAAAACAGGCTGACGAGACAGCTGATATCGCTGAGTCACGTGATGATAAAACGCATCGCCTGTTTTCATCGCATCGGATGCACCAAATAAGCCTGCTACATCAACATATCCGACGTGAAAACCGTGTCCGGCAAGTTGTTGATCCATTTCAGCATGAAAACCGGGGAAACGAGCCCTCCAAATCCAGGGGCGCCCTACAGCGGCTTTCAAGGGAACAACGACCCAGGCGGATCTACCCTGAATCTTGAAATGCTGGCGCTCAAATCCTTGCCATCGGTCTTTTTTGATGTGCTTGCTTTTTCCATGCTTTGACTCAAATGAGCGTGCGACAGTCAGAGCTAATTCCTTGTAGCCATATTTATTGGGATGTACGCCGTCAGTTTGGGTCATTAAATCTGGGCGCCCCTCAAAAACCGAAGCAAGATCCAGAAAATGCACTCGATCGCTTGCCATTCCTTCGACCAGGTTGTTGAGGATGCCGCGGAGCTGTTGAAGTCTGGGTTTTCGCTCCCGCAGATTGATTCGACGTTGCTCGCTCAATCCGGGAGTCTCCAGCACCATGGAAGTGGGGCCTGCCATACAAATCGTGGGATGCGATGGCAGGCCGAGCAGCTCCTCGATCAAGTCCTTGCAATCAGGCTCAAATCGGTCGATCCGCGACCAATTCTGCCGATGCCCCTCAACGGTGTCGTTTGTCCCCAGGGCTATGACAATATGATGTGGCTCAAACGCCTTGATCGCCTCCAGCGCGGACCAGACCGTCGGTTTTCCACTACGTAGCATCGTCGCGCCCCCGACACCAAAATTACGAATTTCGTAATGATCGCCAAGGATCTCAGCAAGCCGGACCGGGTAAGATTGGGTGTCTACATCAACCCGCGCCCCTTGTGTGATGCTATCCCCAACACAAGCTATGCGGAACACTTCCTCTTCGGCGGCAATTGAGAAGACAATGGAAAAAATTCCGATGCAAGAAAGCCAGAATGATGAGAAACCGAGGTGATAAATCATACTTTTTAATTTCTGAGATGGCATGACAATTGCAAGGTTTTCTGCAACTAATGAATGAGATGTTGAATATGAAAAAAAGTAACCCATTGTCGAGAAATCTTGCAACTGTCCTGCTGATCGTCTCGTTAGGTATGGCAGCATCGGCTCAGAAGACTCCGACAGATCCTCCCATCGTAAAGCAGATATCGCTTGAGAAGAAATCTGAAGAACACCAGAAAAACCATAATTCGCACACAGCATCAATCGATGAAAAGAGCAAGCAAAGCAGGCCCGATGCTGTCCTCATGCAACCACGACAGAAAACTGGCGGTGACGAGCACCTGTTGGCCATCGTGCAAGTTGAAACTTCGGACAGGGAAGCGTTCGAAACATCCAAAGATGACAAAGCGGACAGAGGTTCCTTCCTCATTACACGCGATGGAGATCTGTCACACCCTCTGGAGGTCTATTATCAATTAAGCGGGTCAGCGGTGAATGGAAAAGATTACGTTCGACTGAATGGAACAGCCACCATTGCTCAAGGTCAGGAAAGTGTGAACGTAACGGTCCAGGCTTTGGAAGATGAGGAGGTAGAGGGAGTCGAAGAGGTGATATTGACATTGGAAGATATTGTATGCATCGCCATCTTCCCACCGCCACCCTCCTGTTATCAGGTGGGAAAAAAGAACACCTCGAAACTCAAAGTGTTTGATGCAGAAAGTATAGAGAATCTCGCCCCGAAATCAGTCCTGATCACTCCTAAAAAGCATCACATGTTTCAGCTGCCATCCGCCCTTTCAATCTCGGGAGAAGCCATGGATACGGATGGATGGATTACTGCGTTTCAATTTCGCGCCAATCGCGAGATCCTGTATGAAGAGGCCGTTGATTACCTGGTGACTCCTGAATCGGGGCAACGCCAACATTTTCATTACCAATGGCAGGAACCTCGCGCAGGAATCTATGAAATAACCCTCGCTGTCACGGACAATGAGGGTGCGACCACATTTTCACGCCCTACCAAAATAGTCATCATGAACCATCAGGATCTCCCGGAGCTCACCGTCTTTTCGAAAGACATGCTTGCTTCGGAAACGGCTGATAGTGTGAACAGACAAACCAACACTGCGATGTTCCGAGTTCGTCGCACCGGCTCAACAGATGCGGCGCTGGAAGTCAGCTATCAGGTATCAGGTAGTGCGGCTAATGGTATTGACTACAAGGAACTTTCCGGCGCCCTGACCATCGAACCCGGTCAGCGCTGGGGCTCCGTGGTTGTGAATCCTCTGAGGGATGATATACAAGAGGCAAGAGAAACCGTCATACTGTCGCTTCTTCCATCAGCGGAAACCTATTCCGTTGGTGAATCGAAGACCGCCAGAGTCCTGATCATGGAGCAAAGCCCGGGGCCTGATGGCAACAAATTCATGCAGGACGGAAGTATCCATATGCGACTACCATGGGTTGCGGGGGAAAACTTTCTGCTGGAAGTTTCCGAAAACCTGCGAGACTGGGATGTCCTTGACCACGGGGTTACCAATGACAACGCGCTCGATATCATCGAAAGCCCCGCCCAAAGAAAAAAAGAAAAATATTTCAGGATACGCAAGGCGCTGAAAGCAGTTGATGAGGATTGAAAGCCTATCCGCGATCCGCGATCCGCCATTACGCCCCCACCATGTCCGGCCACTACCCGAGGGTATGAATGTTATTTGGCAGGTGATCATGTGAAACGTTCACAGGCCCGAAAAACGGTATTTTACGAAGTTGTCACATGACCGACATCATGAGGTGTTGAAAGATGAGCACGTTTGATTGCAATTGTTATGAGACATGCATTCATTCTCCTCTTTAAAATTATCGTTTCGATACGATATATGACAAATACTCTTGTCAAGTCCCGAGGACGGCGAGATTATCAGATGCTTACCCAGCATTGATGTGCTTTATCTTTCCAGAAGCGATCATTGTGATTAGTTGAAAGATGAAACTAACCCAAAACTGGTTCAAAGACTTGGTCTGTGGACAGTATGTCTGCCGCCTTGTGCAGACTTCAGAAGATCTTCGTGAAGCACAAACGCTCCGATTCCAGGTATTCAACGTTGAGCTGAAAGAAGGTTTGGATGAAGCATTTACAACAGGCAGGGACGAGGATCCCTTTGACATCATCTGCGATCATTTAATCGTAGAGGACAGGACGAGCGGCCGCATTGTTGGCACTTACCGACTTCAATCCGGGATCAAGGCAAAAAAGGGTCTTGGCTATTACAGCGAGCAGGAATTTGACTTCTCACCTTTCGAATCCATGCGTCATGAGATGTTGGAATTGGGCCGGGCCTGTATCCACAAATCTCATCGAAACCTTGCCAGCCTGAGCCTGTTGTGGAAAGGCATTGCTCGCTATGCCATGAACTATGATCTTCGATATTTCATAGGCTGCAGTTCACTCACATCTCAAGACCCAGACGCAGGCCTTGAGGTCTTTCGCATGCTCAAGGAACGATTCCTTACGTTACCACACCTGCGCACCAATCCGCTCCCCAAATATGCCTGCCCATTCGGAAGGCAACCGGAAAGGCAACCTGAGATACCCAAATTGCTGCGCGCTTATCTAACCGTTGGTGCTCAAATTTGTGGGCCACCCGCCTTGGACAAGGCGTTTGGCACCATTGATTTCCTGACACTTCTCGACCTCAAGAAACTTTCAGCGAGAACCCTCAGACGCTATTTCTAGTTGTCACTCGACGATGCGTCCTCCTTACTCTCTGCGTGCGTGACAATTCGGCAGCAGTGGTAACGGGATTGATCGTGGCGGTATTTCTCTGGGGAGGAAATAACGTCGCTACGAAATACCTTGTTGATACATGGCCCCCCATCTGGACCAGCTGCACACGCTTTCTGATTTCAGGCGCATTACTGCTTTTTCTTGCACATAAGACGCGCTGGTTCGGTTCCCCAAAACCTTTGAATCCATCACTGAAAAAAGCCCTTTGGTTTAAAGGGAGCCTGAGTTTTACTGTCTATATTTTAAGTTTTATTTGGGCTCTCAAATTCAGTACGGCCGCGAATATGGGTTTACTCTTCGCCACTTCACCCATGTGGGCATTGCTTTGGGAAATCCGATTGGTAGAGCGCGCTGAACTGATCAAACGTTTTATTGCAGCAGTCTTGACCTTGTTTGGGGTAGCCATCCTTTTTCAATCTTCCGCGAGTCAGGAAGTAGGGTGGCTGGGTAATGGACTGGGATTGCTCGCAGCGGTATTGTGGACATTTTACAGCAGGGTCTGCCGCAGTTTTGGAAATCAATTATCCAGCGCCCAGCTCAATGGACACAATTTCATTCGCACTTTTGTATGGTTACTGCCATTTGCCATATACGATCAGATGAACGCAAACATCGCAATGGAAGCAAAACTGTGGGCAACACAGATTTATTCGATCATTGGTGCAGGTGTTTTTGCCTTTGCCTTTTGGACGAATGCATTGAAGAAATGGCCCACGAGCAGAGTCATGCTTTTCGTAAACCTCATCCCTTTGACCACTGTTTTATGTGGTAGTGTATTTTTGAATGAATCGGTACAGATTCATTTTTGGGTAGCCATGATCTTCGTCATGGCAGGTGTATGCCTCGGTTTGGCCGACCTCGGTAAATGGAAACATCAATGGCTTTCGTCTTGAGCAAAAGCTCATGCCCGTGCATGTTTATATTTCAAAACCCGTCGATGATGTCGCTCATCGGACGGGTGAAGGATCAATCCTTTCACCCAGACATATTCATTATGGCAAAGCATTTTTGGAATCTTCTGAGCTTTTACCTGACTGCAGCCTGCGTTTTGCCTGTTCAGGCAGACAATGCAATGGCATTCACCGAAACGGGGACGTTTAGACACCACCCGTCCATACGCATCGAACTGATCGCGGCTGAGCCGGATGTTGTTGACCCAGTCGCTCTTTGTTTTGACGCCTCTGGAAACATGTATGTAGTTGAAATGCGCGACTACCCCTACGGAAAAGGACCTTCTGGATCCCCTGGTGGAACCATCAGAAAATTAACATTCGATGCTTCCGGGAATGTATCCGCAAGCCATCTCTATGCTGAACGCTTGAGTTTTCCGACATCCATTGCCCCTTACAAAGACGGTGTGATCGTCGCTGCAGGAGATTTGATTTTTTTGCGGGATACAGACGGTGACCACATTGCGGATGTCAGGCAGACTTTATTGACAGGGTTTAATCAGGGTGTAACGGACAGCAATTTAAGTGGTCTTCGCTGGGGGCTGGATGGAAGGCTCCATGGCGTCAACGGTGGGAACAACGGAATCATCTACTCACCACATAATACTGCCAAGCAGCTGGCTTTGGCGAACGCGGATTTTGCATGGGACCCTCTAAAGCAACGGGTCAGTCGTACCTATCATACGGGCGGAGGCTTTGGATTGATCTTCGATGATTTCGGACGTAGCTTCACCCCACACAACATCAATCATATCCTGCAGCGAATTCTACCTGTCGATGCCATGGAGCGGTTCCGCGGGTTTCCATCCATTGATGCAACCGTCAATATTTCGGATCACGGTGCCATGGCTCGTATTTACCCTATCTCGACAGCTCAAACCCGAGTCAACCATCCCGAGCAGGCAGGTTATTTCAGTTCGGCTGGCGGGATGGGGCTGATTCCCGGTACTTTCAATCAAGGGGGACTGGCTGGTGGCGTGCTAGTATGCGATGTCGTCGGCAATCTCGTGCACCGGGATGTCATGCATCCAAAAGGCCCCATCCTCGAGGCACGGCGAGCACCCGAGGAGCAGCATGCTGAATTTATCGCCAGCCGTGACCTCGACTTTCGTCCGGTTGGTCTCGAGACAGGCCCAGACGGACATCTCTATATGCTCGACATGCAACGCGCTGTCATCGAACATCCCGATTACATACCCGAGCAAATCAAGGGAAGGTATGAAATCCGGGCAGGAGAAAATCGAGGTCGTATCTACCGTGTTTCCAGTGCAGAAGTCACTTCAGCCAAAGGTGCCAATCTGGCTGCCGCTAAAGTCGATGAACTCCTTACTCACCTGAACGATGTCAATGCCTGGACGAGAATGACCGCTCAGCGCTTGATTATTGAAAATCACAGAGATACCAAGCGCCATCCATTCAATCAAATCCTTGAATCTGGCACTCCTCTGGCAAAAATACACGCCCTATGGTGCATGAATGGACTCGGAATCTGCCGTTTGGAAGATCTTCAAATGGGACTCAGTGAGTCTCATGCAGCAATCAGAATCCAGAGCTTGAAGATTCTCAAGACACACCCTGAATGGTGGAACAAAGCCTGGCCTTGGCTTCAATCCATGTCAGGAGATCCAAGCAGTGAGGTTCGGTTCCATGTGGCACTCAGCCTTGGCCAACATCCTCACCCTGAGAATGAAGAAGCACTGCTTCAGATCCTTACCACAGATATACAGCATGCATGGTCCAGAAGGGCCGTTTATACTTCTCTGAGAAAAAATCCAGCCCTGTTACTTGAAAAGTTGTGGCAATCCTACCCAGGCCATGCCGACAGTCATCATCATTGGAACACTTGCCTGAGTGAATTGGCTTACATGACTACGGCTCGACTGGATGAACAAAATATCCATGCATTTGCGGCATTAATCTCCTCACTTGGAGCGGGAGATCAGCCTATTAAAACCAATGCAATCGAGTCGCTCCTGGATGGCGCCCAGAAGGGGGCTATTCTGGCATCATTGAAAACAGCTAGTCTTGAACCTCTTCAATCCTGCCTGGAAGAGCTTGTATCCCTCCCTAGCATTTCGATCAAACGAGCCGCCTGGAAACTGAGCAAAGCACTTGGCTCAAGTGAGATTCCCGGATTCAAGAATGCGCTTCAATCCGCCTTGAGCAGCGCCAAAGACACCGAAAAACCATTACCTCATCGCCTTGAAGCCATTGCCTTGCTTGGGCTGGGAACATTTCAGGACTCGGGTCAGACGCTTTTGACTCTGGTAAATGGAATTGAGCCAAATGAAATCCAGAAAGAATCGATGGAGCAGCTCCGCCGATATTCAGATCAGGGCGTCGCACAAGGTATTTTGGATCGCTGGCGTGAGATAGGGCCGGGATTGCGCCCTCATGCCATTGAAACGCTTCTCAGAAGAAAGAAATTCCACCTTCTTTTAATGAATGCGATTGAAGACGGCCAGGTCGCACTGGGTGAATTGAATCTCGATCTCGAGCAGAGACGTCTTTTAAGGGAATACAGCTCTGAGAAAGTCAGAGAAAAAGCGGTCTCCTTGTTCGGAGACGAGGAATACAGCAATCGAAAAATTTTATTGGATGAGTGGCTTAGCAAGTTGCCTGCAAAAGGGAATTTGACTAGAGGAAGGCAGATGTTCACTGAACAATGTGCACAATGCCATCAATCAGGCAGCCTGGGAGTAGAAGTTGGCCCCAATCTTACCGACATGTCCCATCGTAGTGTCGAAGATCTGGCCTTCAATATTCTAGATCCAAATATGGCAATCAATCCAAGATTTGTTGCATACGAGGCCGAGACAAAAGACGGTGAACTTTTGAGTGGTATCGTTCAGTCAGAAACTCCCGAATCGGTGACCTTCTTATCGGCTCAGGGAATGCGTCGAGAGGTCGCAAGATCTAATCTGCATTACTTTCGCTCAGGCGGGCTATCTCTGATGCCTGAGGGTTTTGAGGAGCTCATGACTCCATCCGAATTGCGTGACCTGATCAGCTTCCTGCAGAAACGTGACTAACTTCCCGTTTCTGGTCAGAAGCAAGGAATGAAAGTAAGTCAGCAGCCACGAAAAAGCCTCGGTGAAAACAAATCCACCGAGGCATGTGAATCGATAAGTAAAAAATCAAGCCTTCGCAGCTTCGTAGTTGACGGAAGCAGCGTTCCAGTCCACGGCATTCCACCAAGCCTTCATGTAGTCAGGACGGCGATTTTGATACCGCAGGTAATAGGCGTGTTCCCAGACATCACAACCGATGACGGGCTTGCCTGAGCCATCCATGACTGGGTTGTCCTGATTCGGAGTAGAAACCACTTCAAGTTGACCCTGATTATTGACGATCAACCATGCCCATCCACTACCGAAGCGTGTGGCACCGGCTGCCTCGAATTTTTCCTTGAACGCGTCAAAACTTCCAAACGCAGACTGAATGGCCTCACCGAGCGCACCGGCTGGTTCTCCACCCCCGTTGGGCCCCATGATGGACCAGAATAATGAATGATTTGCATGCCCTCCGCCATTGTTGCGCACCGCGCCTCGGATGGCTTCGGGTATGTCTCCAAGATTCGAGATCAAACTCCAGATATCCTTTGAGGAGAGTGCGTCATGTCCCTCAAGAGCGGCGTTCAGTTTGGTGATGTAAGTATTGTGGTGCTTACCATGGTGAATTTCCATGGTCTGACTGTCGATATGCGGCTCAAGCGCATCGGAGGCGTATGCTAATTTAGGTAGTTCGTATGCCATAGTTTTCGTAAATGATGTTTAGTCCTGCGTCATTGACGGAACTCTGATTGATCAAACTCTCCGTCACAAAGGAACGTAGCAATACTTTTCAATAAAAACAAGAGTGTATCATTTTCCGTGGCGCACCGCAGGAGCTTACCAGTTCTTATGCCAAGTCATATTCCAGAGGTTCTCCAGAAACACCAGCTCTACATGAGTGTCGGCAAAACACCACATTGACACCACCGGGCAATGCATCTTTGGGATTGAAATTAGTGACGGCAGTCTCACGGCCAGCCGCATGACGCGAGATCGTAAGGCGTAACATTGCACCTCGAAATTAATCTCTGTTGTGAAGGTTTCAAGCTGGACGATCCGTCTCAACCGGCCACGCATCCACCCAGACTGAGTCCGCAAAGTATGGGTTTGACAAGGGGGCCCTGAAATCCTTGATCGCTGCATACTTTACCTGAAGCTGAGAAATCCAAAGGTAGGGCCATGATTCATAGTGAACAGGTATACCTGTATCACTGATATACATATAATTGGACAGACTGATCAGCTTGAGGTTTCCAACGCACTTGATTGCTTTCGTCTTCGTCTTGGCCTTCGCCCTGGACAAAGCCGGAAGAAGCATACCAGCCAATGGGGCGATAATGGCGATGACAACCAACAATTCAATGAGAGTGAACGCACTGAAACCAGTACAGGCGCAGCACTTATTTTTATCCTTAAATATTTTTTAACCAATAATTTAAGACTGAGATTAAAGGTCAATGACTGCAAGGGAATTTGATTCAACAACCTGTCATCCAATTCAAAATGAAGTCAGGAGAACCAACCAAAATGGACTCCATGATCAATCCGTTCTGGAAGACGAAAAAGAAGCATGCTTGTCTCAGACCTTGGTTAAGCCTTAAGGTCTATTGGGAAACAAAGATGGGATTACAGGAAATAACAGAGCCGATGCTGGCCAAGGCAGCAGGCTGGGAGGCCATGAAATCAGCCAGGCAATACATTCAATCAGGTGCCGTTCGATCAGCTACCTGGAAGGCTCCAAAAGCAATGGGCTTGGTGCACACAGGGTCGATCGAATACAAGGCAGGACTGATCTTCGAATCAGAAATCGATATTGAAAATTTCTGTAGCTGCCGACAATCCAGACAGTTTGGGACTTTATGCGCACATTCCGTGGCAATCGCACTGGCAACACTGCACCCTGAATCCATTCACTCCTCATCACGAAGATCCGAAAGCCCGGTTACCCTCCCCGTCATTAACGAACCTGCAAAGCTCCAAGCCAAAGCCCCTGCCAGCAAGCCCTGGTTTATCCATGACCATTCTGCCAATGCAACGCTTAACCTGCGGTTTATCCTGGCACCGAATGCAGTCAGCCAGTTTCATGCAGCATCGATTTCAATGATGATAGAAGGCTCCGAGGGGGGGGACTTCAAACCCCTCAATTCTCTGGACAGGACAAAGTCTTACCATATCGAAGAGCGCAACCAGTACATCCTGCGATTCCTCCAAAAGCATGGGGTGGATAAACCAACACCCCTGATCCACCTGAAAAGTGAGCATTTTTGTGAATGCCTGGAACTCCTTTCGGGGACAGACCGTTTATCTCTGGGCAGATCAAAGACAGTCGCCATTAACCAAAAAGCCTGGATACCGCCACTGAGGATCACCCTTGAGCCAAGCGGAGCACTCACGGTCTCAGTTCAGAGTCAGAGCGCTCCCGAGGGAATGTTCTCGGGACAGCCAGGTTATGTTTGGATGAACGGAAAATTCCAGCCCATTGGAATCCCCCCGACCATGATGAGCGCGCTGCAAGCGCCCATCAAGATCGAACGCATCCAGGTGCCGTTTTTCTTGCATCAACTGGATCAAATGCCCACCGATGAAAATTCGATTGAGATGAATTTTTCACTCGACGATTTTCAGATTACCAGCGGTCAGCCCACATTCCGCCTCTGCATGGAAGGAGGCCTTGCCCGCCTCGATGCAAAGGTCCAGTCCACCTATGGAACACAATCGTTCTTTCTTTCAAAAGAAGCATTGCCCCATCAATTCTGTGCTCCAGACCCCGGGCATCCCATGCGTTATGTACTTAGGAATCCGGCAGCAGAGCAAGAGGCGCTGGACGAACTCAGACGCGCGGGATTCGAACCAGACGGGAAAGGTGAACGCTGGCGATTGACGGGCCAGGATCCCGTCCTGACATTTTTATGCGGCCCTTACCAGCGACTTCAAAAAGATTGGGAAGTTGAAATGGACGAACGTTTGGACGGCAGTTATCAACGAAATATCGAGACCGTGCAACCTGAAGTCCGCATCCATCAATCCTCGGGTGATTGGTTTGATTTCAGTGTCAAATATTCGACAAGTGCAGGAGACATGCTGCCACAGGATGAAATTTCAAGACTGCTGAGATCAGGCAAATCGTATCGAAAAAAAACCGATGGAAAATTCCTCGTACTCGATACGGGCGCCATGGAAGAATTCGACGAAGTATTGATCGATTGCAATCCACAGCAGCAGCGCGGCCAGTATCGAGCACGCAAATCGCAATCCGCTTTTCTTGAAGAAACCTTCGAAAAAAGTAATTGGAAGGTTCAGCGGAGTCGGGATTTCGAAAGGCATCCGACGGTTTCCTCCGTGAACCTGATCAAAAGCTTCAAAAGCAGTCTACCAGAGCTGGCAGACAAACTGCGCCCTTATCAATGGCATGGCGTGGCCTGGATGCAGGATCTGTTCCAGCGAAAATTCGCTGGAATCCTTGCCGATGAAATGGGATTAGGTAAAACACTCCAGATTCTGACATGGATCAACTGGAGAAAGAAACAAGGGATCACCATGCCACCGGTTCTGGTAATCTGTCCCTCAAGTCTTGTCTTTAATTGGATGGAGGAAGCAACTCGATGGACCCCTGGTTTGAGAACACTCCCATTGGAGGGATCTCACCGAGCCAAGCACTTCAAGGAGATCGGTAGCCACGACCTTGTGATCACAAGCTATGCGTTGATACGTCGTGATGCAGATCAATATCGTCGGCATGTGTTTGAAGCGGTTATTCTCGACGAAGCTCAACACATTAAAAATCGAGCCACGCAGAATGCCCAGTCGGTCAAATCCATCAAAGCCAATCACCGCCTGGTCCTCACCGGGACCCCCATGGAAAACTCGGTCATGGACCTCTGGTCGATTTTCGATTTCCTCATGCCTGGATACCTGGGTTCAGCCAGAGATTTCAAAGACCGTTACGAGACCCCCATCACGCAACAAAACACCGCACCTGTGCTGGACCGGCTAAAACGAAGGGTAGGGCCATTTCTACTGCGTCGAACCAAGACCGAGGTGAGGCCGGACCTTCCTGAGCGTATTGAACAAGTAGCCTATTGTGATTTAAGCAAAGAGCAGCGGAGCATTTATCAGCAGGTCATGGAAAGTGGTCGAGCCAAGCTTCTGGAAATTGCCGGTCAAAAACAAGCCTCAGGAAAAGCTCGCATGATGGTATTGAGTTCCATATTGAGAATGCGCCAGATTTGTTGTGATGCTCGCCTGCTGGATATTGAGAAAGATAAGCTCAAAGAGCCCTCATCCAAACTGGATCTCTTCACGGAACTCCTCGACGAAGCACTTGACGGTGGACATCGCATTCTGGTTTTCAGCCAGTTTGTTAAAATGCTCTCCATCCTGCGGGAGACCCTGGAAGCACGTGAAGTCGATTACTGTTACCTGGATGGAGGGACGACACAGCGCGGCAAAGTGGTGCAACGTTTTCAAAACTCAAAAATCCCGGTCTTTCTTATCAGCCTGAAAGCCGGGGGCACGGGACTCAATCTGACGGGTGCGGATACAGTCGTTCATTTTGATCCATGGTGGAATCCAGCCATCGAAGCTCAGGCAACCGCACGCGCTCACCGCATTGGTCAAACCCAGACTGTCACCAGTTACAAACTCGTTGCACGGGACACGATTGAAGAAAAGATTCTGGCACTGCAGCAACGAAAGCAGACTCAGCTAAGCGCCATGCTGGAATCAGGCAAGATCGATGGCATGGACGGATTGAGCTGGGATGAAATTGAATCGTTGCTGGAGTGATGGCTGCAGACGAACTGCTAAAACTGCTGCAAGGTATCAATGACAGCCTTCACCTTGGAAACTTCGTGTGTACGCAGTAAATCTGTCTTACCCAGCAGGGCAAGAATGGCAAAAAACGATTCCGCGGTGCGGACTTCCTCGCCAAACGTTTCAAAGGAATGAGGAAGGGCATGACAAACCGGCCAGCCAAGCTCACGCAAGCGAAACGTGTTCAGAAACGTTTTCATCTGGTGCTGCACGCGTGATGCCCCATCCTCCATGTTGCGGTAATAAAAACCTAAACCAGGGTCAAGGAAGATACGCTTGACCCCCGCCTCAAGTGCACGATCGATTTCCACTTTGAACCACTCCCCCATCTCAAGAATGGGGTCACTTCCGAATTCAAGCGATTCTACGGAACGAACATTCGCCCCCTGAACGTAGCAAATAATCACAGCTGCTTGATGCTGTGCACACAGTCGATAAACGTCTTTGGAATTTGTGTGGCCGGTTAGGTTGATGACTTGAACTCCGCTTTCAAGGGCACGTTTCACCAAGTCGAGATGGTATGTCTCCAGTGAAACAATCCCTCCATTGTTGACGATTTTCTCAACAATGGGCTGCAGACTTTTCCATTGACTTTCAACTCCAACCAAAGAGGCCTGTGCAAGAGTAGATTCTGCACCGAGATCGATCACATCTGCACCTTGAGCAAGGAGTAAATCCGCACGCCTCATCGCCTGATCTGTGTTGAAGCAAACGCTTTCGCGATACCAGGAATCTTTGGAAAGATTAATCACACCCATGATACAAGGGCGCCTGTCAAAATGAAAATCACGCCCGCCAATATCAAACTCATTGACCTTTGCCTGAAATGCCTTGCGGTGTGTGGCATGAAGATCCGCCAGCCAGTCCAATGTTAACATATGTTGGATATATTGACTTAAGCAGTGCATTGGAGTCGATGCTTAAGAATGTGCATCAGACAAATGAATGCCAGAGCAAAGTATTTGAGACTAATGGTATCGCGTGGTTTGGATGATGGGCACTCTGGCTTTCCATCAAGAATCACCAGTCAACTTCCACTGACATCTTGGTTCCAAATTTATTAT
>JBDQII010000013.1:0-23433 GCA_040264395.1 Verrucomicrobiota bacterium | reverse complement strand
TATTGAGATCATGTGTCCTGATTTGACATAATGGGCGTGGAACATGGAGAAGTTTTTGTGCGTGACTTGCCAGTTCACCGTAAAACACGCAATCCGCGACCTGCGGCATATCCGTTCGAAATTGACACGGGAGCGCCTGAGCTCCGGACCGGATCATCACCGAACCCACGCTCACTGTTTGCAGTTCGGATTCCTGCGAAATAAACTTTGTTTTATCAAATGCTTCAGCAGGCTGACGGTCATCTGAGACATGCCCGCGCGTTTCATGCCCATTCGCATCAATCCATTGCGTGTCACTCCAGGAGAAGGACATCGGATTCGAAGATTCCAGGGCCTTGCATGAGGTTTCGATGAAATCAGGTGTGACCCTATCGTCTGCGAGCAGCAAATGAAAAAATTCTGCTTCAGATGCCTTGGCCAGGGCTTTGTTTAGATTTGGGAAAAGTCCCAGATTTTTTGGGTTCGGATGCCACTCGCATGATAGATCAGTAAAACCCTGCACCAGATCTTTGGTACCGTCTGTGGATCCATCATCAATGATGATAAGTCGATCAGGTCTTTTCGTCTGCTGGGCTACGGATTCCAGTGTAGCCCGTAGAAAACGTTCACCATTGAAAACAGGAATGACCGTAATGACCTTTGAAATACCCCCTCTTGCGGAATGTTGAGTCATGAGTATTTTTAAAGAATACAGTAGGCGTGGGTGAAAGCTTTAGCTTTATTTATTCGGAAATCGAAATCCTGGGTTCCTGGATCCAGGTGGATTTACAATCAGGGCACTTTGAAGGTTTGTTCCATTTCGATTTTGGAAACTCAAATTGACATTTTCTGCAATATGCAGGTTCGGTTTCAATGAATTCATTCTGGTGCTTGATGGATTTTTCGAGGTGTTTGAGATCATTTTCCAACTCACGGACAGACTTTCTTACCAGTCGGCTGAGCTGATTCAGGCTCATTCCATCTCCTATCAGATAGTTTTTTAAATCCGTACGTAACATAAGAGATTCAAGGAAAGCATTGTCTTCATGTTTTGAGAGGTTTTAATCTATTCTCATGAAATTCTCAAGCGCACTTCTCTTGAGTCTGCTTTTTTGGGTTCAGAACATTCAATCAGCGGATAAGCCAAATATTTTGTTCATCGCCATTGATGACCTCAATGATTGGGTCGGTCCCCTTGAAGGTCACCCGCAGGTGCGGACACCGGCCATGGATCGACTCGCCGAGAGAGGTACGGTGTTTACCAATGCTCATTGTCAATCACCGTTGTGCAATTCCTCGCGCACAAGCTTGATGACCGGGCTCCGTCCTTCGACTTCCGGGATTTATGGATTGGCGCCCTGGTTTCGTCAGGTATCCGCACTCCATGATCGTGTGACTTTGCCTCAGTATCTCAAAAAACACGGGTATCATACCTACACCACCGGGAAGATCTACCATGGAGGTTATCCGCCTCGTGATCAGCGAAAAGCAGAATACGACCATTGGGGCCCTGGAGCAGGGGTGGGAGTACGACCTGATCAGAAACTCGTCACCACACCTTTCGGTAATCATCCACTGGTGGACTGGGGAACCTTTCCTCATGATGACAAGGACAAGGGAGACTGGAAAGTAGCTGATTGGGCAATTAGTACACTGAATGAAAAACCGAAGGAACCTTTCTTCCTGTCGGTTGGTTTTTTCCTTCCCCATGTTCCATGCTACGCAACGCAGAAATGGTTTGATATCTATCCCTTAGAGACATTGCAATTGCCCCCCATGCAGCCGGACGATCGGGAAGATACACCACTTTTCGCATGGTTTTTGCACTGGCGTCTGCCTGAGCCGAGACTGGCCTGGTTACAGGAAGTCGGCGAATGGGAAGGGTTGGTACGCGCTTATCTGGCAACGATTAGTTTTGTCGACAGTCAGGTAGGCAGGGTGCTTGATGCTCTGGAAGAGAATGGGTTTCAAAATAATACAGTCATCGTGCTTTGGTCTGATCATGGATGGCATTTGGGAGAAAAAGCGATCACGGGCAAAAATACCCTATGGGATCGTTCAACTCGCGTACCGCTCATTTTTGCAGGGCCTGGAGTTGCAAAATCAAGTCGCTGTTCAAAGCCTGCCGAGTTACTTGACCTTTATCCCACACTATCCGATCTGGCAGGTTTGCCTCAGCCCTCAGGTTTGGAGGGACACAGCTTGCTCCCCCAATTGAAGGATGCAGATAGTCCCAGAAAATGGCCCGCAATCACCACTCACAATCATGACAACCATGGCATACGATCCGAGCACTGGAGGTATATTCGATACGCAGATGGTTCTGAAGAGCTGTACGACATGCGCAAAGACCCCAACGAATGGGATAATCTGGCTGATGATCCGCAATTTGCTTCCATCAAAAAAGAACATGCTGTCTTTCTGCCTGAAAAGAGCTTGAAGCCCGTCAAAGGGAGCGCCAGTCGGATTTTGGTATATGAGGAAGGGGTTCCGGTTTGGGAGGGGCAAACGATTCACTCTGGAGATTTAATTCCTGGAAAATAAAGGGGTGATATTGGAAAGTTGCAGGCGATAATTTGGGATGCAAAAGTGTCAGGCGATTAAGCGAACCAATAGCTGAACTGTGTATAAGGATGATTTATCGAGGAGCGCTGCAAGGAGTTTTTCGAGGCACTCGCATCTTTTTTTTGGCCATCCACACCTACTGCATTGCCTCGCCTCCGAGACGTAGCAACGCAATCAGATTGGCGATGTCCTGTTGAGAGAGCCCTTCTTCCAGTCCATCTGGCATCAGAGAAAGTTGGCCTCCACGCATAGATTCGATGTCTTTTCTCAAAATAGAATGAACGGAGCCATCGGTTTTCTTCATTGTGATGCTATTTCCGGTCTCGTTAATGATCAGCCCGTAGAGCTCCGTGCCATCTGTCAGTTCGCATTGGTAAGCATGATATCCCGGTTGAATGTCTCTACTGGGATCCAGTATGTTAGACAGTAGTTTTTCCGGGCTATGGTCGACGACTGTTTTTAGATCGGGCCCCAGCTCTTTTCCCATGCCTCCGAGTTGGTGGCAGGCAGCACAGGCTTGGTTGAAAATACTTTTTCCTTTTTCTGGGTCGCCTTGAAGTTGGAGAGTTGTTTTATATCGATCCACAATTTGCGTGCGATCGGTGTTTCTGGTGAGTGCTTTTTCCGCCAGTTTTCTGACGCGTTTTGACGTATGTCGAAGTAAACGTCCCTGCTGGAGGGCATCCAGAGGCACTTCTTCCCCACTTTCAACGGCTTCGAGCAGTGAAAAAGACCAGGGTTCGGCTGAGAGCAATACCTCCAGTGCTACTTGCCGAACGGAAGGCGATAAAGTGATCCAGGCATTCATTACAAGAGAGGATACCGATGCATCACGGGTTGTACCAAGAGCTTCAAGCGCGGCTCTTTGCAGGTTTACTGGTTGCCGAGGATTCAGGCAACTCGCCAGAACCCTCAATGCTTCCGATGAATGTCCAACGTCTTGAGCAAGGAGTTTCGCTGCGGCAACTCGAAGGTCCAGGTCGGCAGACTGGCTTAATACGGATTCACGCGCGAAATCGAAGATAGCAGTAATGAGGGAGGTTTCTTTCTCTGAGAGGATCGTTGCAAGGCCTTCATGCTCGCCTGCGAGAGCATTGAGATCAGTCCCCCGACGTGCGGCCATACTGGTGAATTGCAAGGCAGCCTGTATTTGGTCGAGGGTGTATGTGCCAGATGCAGAATAGAACACTGGCTTCAGTAAAGTTGCCAGACTGGAATGCGCATTCACGGCAAGTGCCAGTTCCGCGAGTGATCCGTTCAAATCAGCTCGCGTTGAGTCACTGGCAAGCATGACTGATTTAACGAGTGCCGGGAGGTGAGGGGTGCTGGAGCTGAAACAGGCTGCCTTCATGAATGGGTCTGAATGATATTGAGTCATCAATTTTCCCAGTGCGGTGCCTGCAACCGGGGACTGCCATGCTCCCAAGGTGAATGCGAGCTGAAGACGCACCTTGGCGTCTGGATCGTCGGTAAGTTTGGCGGCGGTGGCTATCACGGAGGGCTCATGTTGGGTTTCGGCGAGGCGCAACGCATTCTCACGAACACCCGGATGCATATCGTTCAAACTCGAAATGAGCTGCTTTGTCGAAAGAGCTTTAAAATGATTGAGCAACCAAAGAGCATGGACTCGTGTCATGGGGTTTTCTGTCGTGCTCAATAAGTGGCTCAAGTGCTTCTTCGAATCTTGATCGCCGCGCCACACAAGCAACATGTGAACTTTGTCACGCAGCCAGCCATTTGATGAGTCGAGGGCAGTGACCAGTTCTTCCGTGTTCAGCTGTGAGAGATCCTGGATGGGGAGACGGTCTGAATCAACAGGGCTGATACGATAGATGCGCCCCATGTCGTCACCGATTCGGTAGTGGGGAAGCAATTCCTCTCGACCTGCGTGGGGTAGCCATTCTGGGTGCTCAATCATGTAGCGATACATGTCCACAACCCAGAGTGCGCCGTCGGGGCCCGTTCGTGTCATCACTGGACGGCACCAGCGGTCCTCACTTGCAAAGAAATCGAGCACACCTTCAGGCGCATCGCGTTCAGCGGAGAAGGAAACACCTTCGTCAGTGACAAGATTATGCTGAATCAGGTTGTGAAAAGGCTCGCAGGTAAAGGCATGCTGCTTACCTGCAGCTTCAGGCCACATCACATTGTCACGATAAAACATCCCTCCGCACGCAGAGGTGAAATGCCCCGCTTCGTTGAAACTATGAAATCTTTTCTCGGGTGCGCTGGCAGGAAATACTTCGGGTCCGAGTGGCGTGACAACCAATTGAGTCGGGTTCGGTGCCGCGACATGGGGGTTTCGACGGAGGTAATGATCAGGCAGCACATAATGCCAGAGAGGTCGCATGTTCTGGGTGCCAAACCATCGTCCCCAGTTGTCCCTGTTACGTCCATTTTGTGAAGGGCCGCTGACGGGTTCAAGCTCTCCTGTGTCAGGACGAAACCTGAAATCACGTGAGCCCACAAGTGTTTCGCCTGCACGACTCCTCAGTTTGGTTCCGATGCCGTAATTACCGTGATGTCCTCCTGCTGCACAGTAGACCCAGCCATCCAGTCCCCACCTCAATCCGTTGGCACGCAGTTGCTGGTTTCCAGTGCTCAATCCGCTGACCAGTACTTCCCGGCTATCTGCCTTGCCATCCATGTTGGTATCCCGCAGGAACAGGATCTCCGGTGCAGCGGTGACAATGACCCCACCGCGCCAGGTGAGGATGCCGGTTGGGTAGCTCAGACTATCAGTAAATAAGGATTGTTGGTCATAGATGCCATCCCTGTTGATGTCTTCAAGCATCCGCACACGGCCGCCCTGTTGGCCTTCCCCATCGAGTCCGAGTGGGTAATCTGCCATTTCAATGACCCAAAGGTTTCCCTGGGTGTCCCAGTCGATTGCGACAGGATCCATGGTCAGAGGTTCCTGGGCTGCCAGCTCGATTTCATATCCATTGCGGATGTGTATTTTCTTGATCGAAGCCTCGGGTGTCATGGGGTGAGCGACTGGGCCGGTCGCAGTGATCTTAGTGGGGGGAGCTAGAGCGGATGCTTTGTAGTGGGCTTTGATTTCATCTGGTGAAAGAGAACGGTCATAGATGGCTATTTCGTCGAGTTTGCCCTCGAAATTGAAAAGGTTGTCATTGCGGCCACCCAGGAAGAGCGCATTTTCACCTTCTGGAATCGTATGTGAAAATACTCCGTCAATTTCCGGTTGAATGCGTCCATCGAGATGCACACGGACTTGATCGCCCTCACGCACAAACACGACATGGTGCCAGGCCCGAAAGGCCAGTGTGTTGCGTCCACCCAGAATCTGATTTTGCTTGTTTCCGTTGAAAAGAAACAGTCGCCCTGCGAGATGTGGTTGGTGTGTGCCCCCGATCCCAAGGTGCTCTCCGCTTGCATGTGGATCCCCATCCTGTCCACGTGAGAAGACATAACCAGTCACCGCTCTACTATCTGCAGGAAGGCCATTCCATAACCAGAACTCGATGGTGTAATCATTTTCCAGAGGTAGTTTGGCGTTCAAACGTCCTCCAGCAAAATGTGCGGAGCGATTGATTTGGTCGGATGAAAATGCGTTCTTCGCGGGGGGGATTGGGGCTTGATACCCGATTCTTTCGTCCGCTCCTGGCAGGTGAAGTGCCACTCCTTCCTCAAATAGGGCGTTGTAACGACCTGTAATATCGTGAGCGACTGGCATGGACATCTCCTCCAAACGCCAGTAAGCCATTGGATTACTTTTCTGAATAGATTGGGCATAGGGCCCATGTATTTCTTTCAGAGCAAGACGAGGTCGGTCAGACACCTCTTCAAGCAGTTTTAGTAAGGATTCCACGATTCGGGGTTCGGCATTGATTTCCAATCCTGCCGTCCGTGCGGCCCATGTGGTGTAGCCGCCGAGTGCGTGTTGTTCCGGAGGTGGAATGTATCCCTCAGCGCCATTGGCAAGTGATATGTTGAACATGTTTGTCAACGGGCTCTGGCGTTTTAACTTCAGGCCGGTGATGGCGAACACTTCATTGGGTATGGCAGTGATGCCTAGTTCTCCAATGCGCAGCGCTTGAAGGATCAATTCCGTTTCTTGCCGCTCGTGCAAGTAGAGAGATTCCTTCGCGTAGATTTCCGGTTGTGATCGGGGTAGGCGATCCCCCATTTTCTCTACCTCATGTTCGGCCCAAGCAAGTCGTCCCGGCCCCGGTACACGATAGGCCAGTCTCAAGCTGTTCTGTGCTATTTTCAAGGGTGCGGTTTCATGCCATGCGATTCCTTTTACAAGCGCAGCTGTCAGATTGGCCATTTCTTCAGCGTATGCGTCATAGTTGATATTTTCTCGAGGAACCCCGTAGTCCATCCACATCAAATCACCGCTGGTTCCCTGCGACATGATCGCCACGAAATCAGCGCCTGCGTTCATTTGGTTAGCGATATGTTCTGCAAATCGACCATAATAATCTGCTGACAGAAGAGGAGAGCCGAAATAGTGCATCGAGTAGTTTGCAAATACTGCCAATGGTTCTCCATCCATGGTTTGCAATGCCATCACAGAAAGCTCGGGATCCACGGGGCCGCTCGGGCCTGTTGCATCAGGGTTTTCGTGGCCTGGATGCATGTGTGCGCGAACGTTGTTTTGACCAAAGGGGTCGTTGAATACTTTGTCCGGCCGCCTGATCCATCGACGGTTGAATGTGTGCTTCCAATCCTCCATCTGTGCCCAACCTATGCGGGCAGGTTTGAGTCGATTGACCGCATTTACCATGGACCTCGCAATGCGGTCAGGAAGCATTGCGGCATAGCGAGGATCGACTCGGGAGCCAAGGCACCCCATGGCGGAAGGTGCTGAATGAGTGTGGGTCGCCGAGACCATCATTTGACTCATGGGGATACCCGTCGCTTTGCTGGCCGCACTCTTGGCCTGATCGATAAGAGTGCGAGGAACCATGCAGGAGTCCACTACGCAAAGGATGATTTGTTGCCGGCCATCATCCAATGCAAGGGCCTTTGCGAAAAGCTTGTCCGTGGCTTCGGTTGCTGAACGTTCGGTAAATGATCCGTTGACTCGGACAGGATATTGAGGAGGGTTGATGTCCACCATGCTGGCACCCGCTTTGAAATCTGCCTGGATCCCAGGAGTAAATAACGCAATGAAAATAAACGTAAGGCATTGGCGGCTGATGAATGGCATATGAAGATTCAAGGGGGTATGGGAATGCGCGTCAATAATGGAGGATGGATTCTTTCTCATGGATCGAATCATGACAGTTTTGAATCCCTCATACCTTATCCGAAATTCATGGTTGGGCAGTAAGGAGATCATTGGTTTTTCAGAATGAAAATTCAACCAGGAAACAAGCCTTCTCAGCAGAAACCATTCACTCGAAGGTAAGCGTTACCGATCGCTCTGCGAAAGTCCTCTTTCTGGTGATTTCAGGCATTTATCACCATGGAAGCACCGACTGAGAAACTCATGATTTGCGGAGGTCTGGTTTCCATTGTTTTCCCTGTTCATTTCCCGTGAGAACGAAAAAAACAGATAAAGCAGGAAAAACTATTTTGCCTGCTGCTGCATTGAATATGTTAACGAGAATTTACTTGTAGGGCGTGTCAGGAAACTGTCTGTGACAGGGGAGTAAGTCTCGACATCAATTTTGTTTTTGTGTGGATGGAATGTCATGATACGCAGGTATCCACTTCCTGCCTTGATTTCAGGAAGGTCCCAATACCAGTAATCCGCCTGCACCTGGTGCACTGTGTTTCCATGATTGCCTTTACTTGTGAGTAAGTCCTCCCTCGCATGGCCGGATAGCACGAGGAAGATGTTCTTGTGCTTGCTGACGAATTTCTCCCAGGTGGATTTCCCCGAGTTGCCTTGCACTGGATAGCTGTCAGCCTGTGTTCGCTGTCCCTTGCCTCCGGAAAGATAGGCATGTGTGATGACGATGGTGCGGTAATCAGGATGCTGTTCCACGACTTTATTTGCCCATGCAAGAGTTTCATCGCGTGGTTTGAACTCCAGAGTGAGAATGAGAAACTTCATGCCGCTCTCTTCCAGATAGAGATAATAATTTTCAGTTTTACCTTCCTCGCGAAAATGGATTGCTTTTTCGGGTCCGAAATGCGAGTCGTACAATGTGTTGTCGGTGAATCGTGAAGGTTTGAAAAATGAACTAAAGCGGCTCGCGCGCGAATGGCTCGTCTTACGGTCTCGCAACGAATACCCCATGTCATGATTCCCTGAACACAAAATGTAGGGAACATGGTCATCAATGGTCGTGAACGCAGTGTCGGCTATTTTCCATTCATCATCATGATCTGTTTGAGTGATATCCCCGACATGTGCTACCATGGAGATATTCAATAATTTCCTGTTCTTTTTAATCCACTCAGTCTGCATGAAGAAACAGGTTCGCTGATCTCCAATCTCCGGCCAGTGTTGCTGCGTCTCCTGATGCCTAACGTCTGCATAACCTTGCGTATCAGGAAGGATAATCAAGGTGAAAAAGTCTGGTTCCCCGGCGGACTCCCCACCTGCGCTGCATGGAGATCCTGTAACCAGGATGAAGTATGCCAGGAAAATGGATCTTTTAATCATCACTGGTAATTTTAGCTTTTGCATACATTGAAAAAATGATGTGCAGATGATTTAAGGCCTTACTCTGTTTATGGGGCACTTGGGATGTAGGTTGGTAAACTGAACCGCGAACCATGCAGTAGAGTCTGTTTGGATGTGTTCCCATTTGAATATCTCTAAATGAATAACTCCCGTGTGTTTGCATCTTGTATGTCCAGAAATGTAGTTTCAATGCAGATTCAGTCTTCGATTTGGTAGAGTATCAAACAATCCGGAAGCATGGATTGAAGTGACTGATACCCCTTTTCCGTAATCTTGGTATTGTAAATAATCAATTGCCTGAGTTTCTTTAAATCACCTAACGCGAGTAAACCGTCATCAGAAATACCCGTATCGTGCAGCCATAACTTGGTCAAGGAAGGCAAAGTGCCAAGCGTTTTGAGACCTTCGTTCGTGATGCCTGTTTCACCAAGATGAAGCCCTTTTAATTTTTTGAAGGATCTTAAAGTTTCCAGTCCTTTGTCGGTAATGAATGTCTTTCGCAATCCGAGGTATTCGATTGAGGAGAGCGTTTTTAAATGATTGAGCCCTTCGTTGGTGATGTGTGTTTCCCCCATTGGTAGATGTTTCAAGCGAGTAAGTTGTGCGATGGTCCTTAATCCTTCATCGGTGATCTGTGTTTGATAGAGGTTTAACCATTCAAGCTTTTTCAAATGGGTGAAACGTTTAATTTCCTGGTCGCCGATGGGGGTTTGCTCCAGAGATAAATCTGTCATGCCCCTCTCTCTTGAGATACGTTCAATCCATGCTTCATCAATTTGATCATGACCATTCAAATTGATTTCAACAATCTGTCCAAAGTCCGAAAACACATGTCCGCCTTTACGTTTGATCTCCAGTATGATCGCATCATCTGCCGAGCATGAATACGGAAGCTGACCGAAAAAAGTTATCAGGGCGATAAGTGCGAGCAAGTGGGAGTCTAGCATCTTCAGAATAGACTTGATAAGGGCTTTGCACTGATTTGCTTTCATAATGAATGGAGTGACCTCATGAACGATCATCAAAATCGGCTGCATCACAATGAACATCTGAAAAATTTTAAAAAAGATTCTTATGGCTATGTGCTATTCAGCTGAGAAATACCAGCATTCGAGACTGGTTCATCGGGAAATGGAATTTGTTTGGTTAAGAGCTATCAATCAAGCAAAGGTTTTGCCGTTCCACCCCCAGTTACTTCGTTCGATATCGAAGAAATTGACAAAAATTCTGTCCTCTGGAACGTTCAAGTATGTATGGATCAACATGCACAGCGAGCGAGAAATTTCGCCCATGGAATGTCCGCTGAACCCAAGACTGCGTATTTCGATTAAAATGGACGGTTCAGTGCTACCGGCGAACATCATGGCAGTTGGTTTCTCCAGAACGACCTGCACATATGCCTCTGGTTTATTGAGCCATCCACTTGCTTTCCGGCTGGTGGCGGCAAGTAGCTCCTTGGTCTGATCTTCTGAAAGGGCCTTGTTTGTTTGTATTTTGATAACTGGCATATGTTTCGTCTTTTCTATGTCAGGATGGAGAAGAGGGCGCAGATGGCCTGTCACTTGTAAAATTGATATTAAATTGCCAGCTAATGTATCGTTTGCCTGTTCTTTGCAAATCTTCAAGAAGCAGGTAATTGATGGGTACTAGCAGGAGCGTGATGAAGGTGGCAAAAAGAATACCCCAGCCCAATGAAATCGCCATTGGGATCAGGAATTGCGCCTGGGTGCTTTTCTCCCAGAGAATGGGCACCAGACCAGCGAACGTCGTGATGGAAGTCAGCATGATAGCACGGAATCGAGCAACGCCTGCATTTCTGACTGCCTCCATCAGATCAACTCCTTCACGGCGTTTGCGATTGATGTAATCTACCAGCACGAGGCTGTCATTCACCACGACACCCGAGAGCGCAAGCATGCCCAGTACGCTCATCATGCTTAAATTATGTCCCATGATCAAATGCCCTATGATGGCTCCTCCCAGACCAAAAGGAATGACCGACATGACAATCAAAGGTTGTACATAGGATTTAAACGGAATGGCGAGGAGGGAATAAATGGCGAACAATACAAAAACCGAACCAAGCCACACGCTGCCAAAGGACTCTCTCTGTTCCCTTGCTTCCCCTTCAAGAGAGAAATTCATTCCATTATACTTGCTAACAATTGCAGGCATGAAATTCAATATATCTTCTTGAATGATCTGAAGGTTCGTTTCCTCCTTGTTGGCGTCCGCCGTCACTCGGATCGTTCGATTCCGGTCGATTCGGGTGATGGTTGAAAAGCTACGGCCTTGCTCCATATTTGCAACAGCAGAGAAGGGGACTTCCTGACCTGCAGGGGTGCGGACTCTCATGGATTCCAGATTGCTTAAAGAAGAGCGTTCCCTGAGAGGATATCGTACCATCACACGGACATCTTCTCTGCCACGCTGAATGCGCTGAGCCTCACTGCCGAAGAAGGATTGCCGCGCCTGGCGTGCAAGATCAGTCATCGTCAAACCCAGTAATTCGGCTTCAGGTTTGATTTTCATTTTGAGTTCGGGTTTGCCGTTTTCAAAGGTATCCGAGATATCGAATAAATCCGGATACTCCAGCAAACGAGCCTTCACTTCCTTGGATGCCGCCTGCAGGTCACCAAAACTCGGTCCCGTCAGTTGTATGTCAATGGGATCACTGGCTCTTCCAATCTCGGCACGAAAACTCAATTCCTGAGCGCCTGAAATCGGACCTATTGATTTCCGCCACTCACTGACAATTTCCTGGCTGGTGAGTGGCAGTTCACGATCTTCAGGAGGGGTAATATTGATGGCAACCTCACCTACGTTCGTCATGCCTGCTTTGCGGGAGCGCCCACCGGTTAAACCTGAGGCTCCCACGACATCCATTACATTGACGATCACACTTTCTCCGGTGGAAGGTTCTTTGAAGTCGTCTCTTTCTTTGAGCTGATTTGCAACTTCCAGAATTCGATTGATGTGTTTTTGGGTGACTTCCGAGGGAGTGCCTTGGGGCATGGTCAACCGCACGGTCAAACGTTCAGTGGGAACCCTTGGGAAAAAGACAAACATCATGCGATTGCTCAGCAGCATCGTGAACAAAACGATACAAACTCCCATAAACACCGATAAGGTCATATAACGATTCTCCATGGCCATCTCTAAAAAAGGCCGGTAAATCTTGCGAGCGAAGGATTCCATTCCATCCGCAAAAAAGCGCTGGAAGCGTGACAATGGATTCAATTGACTGGGTTTTCTGTTTCTTATTCTTAAATGCTTCAAGTGAGCGGGTAGTATCAGTTTGGATTCCACCAGGGAGAATAGAAGAACAGGGATGACGACAAGTGGTATTTGAGCAAATATTTTTCCTCTGAAACCATCAATCATCAAGATCGGAACAAACGCAGCGACGGTCGTTAAAACCCCGAATATAACGGGTACCGAGACTTCCTGAGTGCCGATGATGGCCGCATCCGTAGGGTCATCACCATTCTGGAGGTGACTGAAGATGTTTTCTCCTGTGACAATGGCATCATCCACCACAATCCCCAGCACCAGGATGAAACCAAACAAGCTGATGATATTGATGGTGACTCCGAGCTGGGGCATGAACGCGATAGCACCCATGAAGGCAACAGGAATACCCACGCAAACCCAGATGGCCAGAGATAACCTCAAGAATAAAGCCAGCACAATAAAAACCAGTGCCCCTCCTTGAAGTGCGCTTGAGACCAGAGTATTGATCCGGCCGATAACGATTTTGGATCGATCATTCCAAAATTCCAGGTCGACACCTTCCGGCAGGCTCGAACGACGTTCAGCAAGGTAGGCCTTTACGGTGTTGGCCAGATCGATGGCGTTTTGATCGCCTACCCGTGAAACAGCAATCATGACTGACGGTTTACCATTCCATCTGGCAAAAAGAGGCGTTTCTTCAAATCCATCATTGATGTCCGCAACATCTCCCAGTGTCAGTCGCGTTCCATCACCTCGCGTGATCAATACTATTTTCTCAAAATCCGCGCCTACATATGCCTGGCCTTTCGTGCGGAGCAAAAATTCGCCTCCCTGAGTTTTGATGGCGCCTGCAGGCAAATCAATAGAAGAAAACCGAATGGCTTGTGCAATACCTTCAAGTGTCAATCCATACTGCTGAAGCGTTTCTTCGGAAACTTCAATGGATATTTCGTAAGGCCTGACTGCTTGCAAGGCCACTTGAGTGATGGAGGGAAGGTTGATGATCTCGTCTCGTATCTGTTCACCGAGCGTTCTCAAATCACGCTCATTCATGTCGGCTGCCAGGACTACGGTGATGACTTCACCTCGTGGTTTGGCAAGATTGAAGACCGGCTTTTCGGTTTCGACCGGGAAGGAGTTGATGGAATCGACCCGATTCTTGATGTCATCCAAAAGTTCGCGCGAATCGTAGCCTTTATCGACTTCAATATTCACCGAGCCAGCCCCTTCAGCAGCGGTTGAGGTGATTTTTTTGATGCCCTGAATATCCTGAATGGACTCTTCGATTTTAACGACGATGGATTCCTCCACTTCGGCGGGAGTGGAGCCTCGGTAAGGCACAGATACCGAGATCATATCCAGTTCAAATTCAGGGAATACCTCTGTTGGGATGCGCTTGAACAAGGTGTTCAGACCAGCCATGAGAATGGCCACCATCAATAGATTTGACGCGACACCGTTACGCGTGAACCATGCTATTATTCCATGCATCAGGGAGTTTTGGTTCGTGTTTCAAGGTTTCTCCCGTCGCCCTGTTTGACTGGCCTTCCCTTGCCGTCAGGAGGAGGTAGGGTTTTTCCGTTGATGACAGGGCGCACTTTTGCGCCATCAGCGGCGAAGAGCAGGGGAGTCAGGCAAAGTAAATCATCCTGCTGTAAACCACTCTTTACAATCACCTCTTCCCCTTGTTTCAATATTATTTCCACAGGTTTGCGGAAGATGCGGTTTTCTTTGTCAATCAGGATCACCTCATCATTGATCCGCAATGCTGAGCGCGGAATGACGTAAACGCCTTCAAGTTGCTTGCCCTGGATCTGGGCCCGGACGAATTGATTTATCTTCAGAGGTGGCTGTGATCGATCTATTTGCTTGTAAGGGTCTTTCACTTGTGCGATGACAAACAATTCACGGCTCCTGGCGTCATAGGCACCCTGAGCGCGAACGACACTTCCCGTCCAGTTGATATTGCGACTGCCATAGTCTCCTGTTAATTGAACCTCTGGCTGGATATTGGTCATGGAACTCTCCTCATTGTTGTAAGCTTCTGGTAACTCAATGAAATCCAAATGTTCATTTCTAAGTGGTAATCTTATTTCAACATAATCAGTTGCAAAAATTTCAGCCAGCATGGTGCCTGGAGAAACCGACTGCCCAATATCGACCGATTTATTCAAGATACGCCCTTCATAAGGCGCTTTGATAACCGTTCGATTCAAGTCTCGTTCGGCACGCTCCACTCCAGCCGCTGCCGATTGCATAAGGGCTCTGGCTTCTGCAAGTTGAGGTTCCCTTAACACAAGTCGGGTTGGTTTTTTACCGTTGCCTAGACGTTCCCAGTTGATCTTTGCCTGTTCGTGCTGAGCTTTTTCTATTTCATAAGCGCTGGTGCGCTGGGCCAGGGTTGCTTTTGCGACGACAAGTGATGTTTGATAATCTCGCAGATCTATTTTGACCAGTTCTTCACCCGGTCCGAAAAAACCACCTGACCTGAAGCTGTCCGAGATCCAAGTGATTTCACCACTCACCTCGGGAATGAGCATGCTTCGTGTCCGTGCCTGGATGATACCTTGTGAAGGAATGATGACTTGGTAGGTCTGGCGTTTCAATATCTCAGCATCGACGGTGACGATACTGTTTGGTGGATTTCGCGTAGGCGGTTCCGGCTTGGTGACCATCATGATGGCAGCAATAGCCATGCAAAGCCCCAGGAACAATGCTGGCATGATCCATTTCAATAATTTCTGCATGATCGTAAAACTGGATGACTGGCTACTCATTTAACGTGACTTGATCCGTTGGTTTATCAGGAGCGTCGCCCTGAAAATGTCCTCCAAGTGCAAGGTAAAGACTCAAGCGGTTTTGAAGCCGAAGATTAGCGACATTAATCAGAGAACTGCGTGCATTGAATGCCCTTCTTTCAGATTCGAGGACTGTAATGATGTCTGCCAATCCGCTCTCATATTGCTCCTTCGCTAGCACTTCAGCTTCGGAGGATTCCTCACTAGTGGCTTGAAGAGCCACTTCCTGATCCTGAAGAAAAGCCTCCGCAGCCAATAGACTTTCGACTTCTTGAAAAGCGCGAAGGACCGTTTGTGAAAACTGAGCTATGGATTCCTGCAAGCGCGCATCTGAGAGTTGGATATTAGCTCGCAAGCGACCCCCCTGATACAGCGGTTGCGTAAGTGATCCTGCGATCGACAATGCCAGGCGCTCAGGGTCGAGTAAATCGGTAAGCTCACTACTGCTCGTTCCGACGGAGGAGGTTAGTCGTATACTTGGTAAAAGGCTTTTGCGTGACAACTTCAGTCTCTGCGCTGCGGCAGCAACTCGCCTTTCTGCAGAAAAAATGTCAGGCCTCCGGATCAATAATTCTGAAGGCATACCGGTTGGAATGCGCCCTTTCAAAATGGGGAGATGTGGGATGATTTCCAATTCAGCTGAGGGGTATCGGCCCAGAAGGATTTCCATAGACCTAGCAGCTGCATCCCTTTGCCGCTTTCGGATCAGCAGATTACTACGAGCACTTTCTACGTTGGCTCGCGTGAGTCTGACGTCCAAAGCTCGATTTGGAATGCCGCGGAGATAAGATTCTTCCACGACCTTGAGATTGGATTCAAAACTGTTCAGGGTTTCTTCGTTCAATCGCACCTGAAGTTCCGATTCGATGACATTGAACCATGCCGCGGCTACATTAGCAGCCAGCGATAAGCGCGCGGCCATGTAATCTGATTGACTTGCCTGCAAGTCGGCCAGCGCAGCTCGCCCCTGACTCCTTATCCGTCCCCAGAGATCGAGTTCCCAGGCCAGGGTGACACCCAGGTCAAAGCGGTTGATGTATCGACTTTGCAGTGGGCCTGCGAATGGGTTGAAAACCGTTTTCGACCTTGAGTCGCTTTGATTCAGGTTAAGTTGAGGCTTCCATCCGGCGTTTGTTGATCGGAAAGAAGCTTGTGCTGCAGCCACACGCGATGATGCAGCTTGGAGATCGTAATTCGATTCGAGTGCCTCAAAAATCAAGGTTTCTAAATTGTCATCATGGAAATCATTTACCCATCCGTCTTCAAATGGCCGAGCTATCTCATTGGCTCCTGCGAAGGATGCAGGCGTGTCTATTTTTTGTGTGTCAAAATGGGTAGAGGGTGTTTTGATACAGCCAATGCATAAGGTCATGTTGATCAATAATCCAATCCACAGAAATATGAAAAACGGGCCTTGGTTCATATTGTAATTGTTGTCGTCAATCGATATCAGATGGCTTTTTTGATTCCCACTCCCTGGGCTCAAGACTAAAAAATTATATGCGTATGATTTAATCTGTCTATCCCCAAGCACTGGGGGAGTGATTCGGCTTAGATGAGATGCTTTATGGTTCGGATGTCGCGATGGCAAGGCTAGTTGTTTTCCGGGGTTTCGCCTGTAGTTCTATTTTTGTGCGAGCGGAAGGCAGGAATCCCGTCAGGACGCTTGCTGGTGCGCTTCGCAGCTTCCTTTCTTGAAGGATTATTTGTCTTTCTCATTTTGGTCGGTGATGAATTGTGCCAAAAAAGTATGCATCATTTCTTTGACTGCCTCAAGTGTGACGCCCGTCATGCAGTGGGGTGTTTCAAATCGGCAATTGTCAAAGCAGGGTTTATATTCGCACTCTTTCCCTTCCACAACCATCCCCTGAGGATGGGCCGGGCGAAACCATTCAGTAAGTTGCGGACCAAAAATGGTTAGTGTTGGCAAATCGAGTGCAGCGGCGAGGTGACCGGGGCCTGAGTCGTTTCCTATGAAAAGATCCCCAGTCTTCAAATGCTCAATCAATGCTGAAACTGACTGTGGAACCATTGGGTGACGATTGTTTTTCTTCCACCAGGATGCCTGATCGGCATCGCAAATGAGTTGGATGTTCATATTTCGTTCTTCAATGGCTTTAATCAACTGTTGATACCTATCTAAAGGCCAGACTCTTACAGGTTGCGCTGCACCAGTATGAACAATCACTGTTTTGACACAGCGAGCTGGGTTGGGTTCAACACTTTGATATTTCCAATCGGGTATTTCGATATCCAATGCCTCACCTGCCAGTTTCCATTGGTCATACCGATGCGCTTTTTCATTGGGTAAAGGCAAGGAGCGATGGAGGAGATGCTTGCTTCCTGATCTCGGGAAACCAATGCATTTCTTAACCCCACAAACGCGCATCCATGCATGATCCCTTGGATCCCATCGTCCTGAAACCGCCAAGTCGAATTTTTCTTTGCGTAACTGATGCGCCAATTGCAGAAGTTGTTTCCATGGCCATTTGAGCAAACGATATTTTCCACGGAATGCCGTCCAGGGTGCGACAAATGAAATGACCCTCGCTTTTGCCCAGAGCGCTTGTTGCAGGTCATGTGCGTAGGGTTTGGACAAGACTGTGACTTCATACTTCTCGGAAGCTGCGGCAATGAATCGGGAGGCGATTGCTAAATCACCAAGACCCCAAAGTTCAAGGATGAGCAGCTTGGGTTTTTGGCTCATGGCTTGCGTGCAACCAAATATGCGGACCATCCTGACCAGTGAATCTTTGAAGTGAACTTTTGGCGACTGGGGGGAGCAAAGAAAAAAATGGGGTAAGCGGCTGCAAAAAGCCAGTTACGTGAGGTGCCTGAATGAGAAATATCGAAGCCTGCCAATCGACATTGTTTGGCCAGAGCTCCCATGCTGACGATATGGGTATGGGTCAAATCATCCCAGAAATTCATGGTGAAAGTTCCTACCGCAGGACCGGTGACACTGCTCAAGCCTATAGTCTTTGGATGAGGTGTCTCTAAATAAAAACGGCCGCCTGGTTTAAGTAGCCGAAATGCTTCGGCAATGAGAAGTGTCAGATCTTCCAAATGTTCCACTAAATGCATACAGGAAATGGCATCTAATGAATTTGGCTCCCAAGGCAAATTCTCCTTGTTTAAATCGCCTTGATGAAATTGGCATCCTTTCGGATAAGCCTCAGGAATTCCCTCGATGTCTGTTGCATAGAATTTTAAGTCCGGCCTCATTTCGTGGAAATGATTCAAGGTTTCCCCATCTGAAGACCCGACGTCCAACAAGGAGCCAGCTGAAGGCACGCGCGATAAAAATCGAGATCGCGTGTCCACCCAAGGTATATGACGGAGTAATTTCCAATTCATGATAGGTCATCAAGTATCACCATTCAGGTCCTTGCGTCAAATCTCAGTTCAAAGATTGATAAAGTTTATGATATTGCCGGTAAACCACGGTGGCCGACCTCATTCTGACGGATTCACGGATTTGTTGGGGTGAAAAAGGGCGGAATGCTCCCTCCAAAATGCGTTTGAGCTGCTTTGCGAGTGATTCGGGAGTGTCTGGCTTGAAGTGAAGTCCGCAGCCATCGTGGACCAAATCCACATTTCCCCCGCTTTCGCTGACCAACGCCGGAAGTCCCATGGCTAAAGCCTCCATCAGTGCAACCGAACACGGTTCATTGGTTGATGGAAGGACGAACCAGTCCGATTGTTTTAATTTGGATTTTATATCTGTCGTGGAGCCCATGAGACGAAATTGATCACTGACACCGTTTTTCTGAATCAAAGCCCTCAAGGATTGGTCAAAACTCCTCGATTCAGGCAAATCCAGAGTCGGTCCCCAGATTTCGCATTGGATTCTGGACTGGTCCACCTTGGGAAGAAGCTGCAATGCCTTCACAATCAAATCCCATTTTTTCCAGCCGATGACATTGCCTACTCCAATGAATCGAATTGTATGATCTGGAACGTTCGGCGTGGGCTGAACCAGATCTTCGTCCAACAAAGCAGCGCTGAAACAGGCTGATATGACCTTGAGATTCTTCATCTCTTCATTCAAACCGTAGTGACTGGCCATGTTGGGAGTGAGGACCACAGTATGCATGTTGCGTTGTCTGGCAGCCCATTGATAAAGGCCAAGGCGTCTGGCGTAATTGTGATTTGTGAAGATCACAGGACGTTTCAGAAAACGCGCTGCAAGCATACCCACCAATAAAGTGCCGCGTGAATGTGCATGAATGATGTCGAAAGGCTCTCTTTGTAGCAAGCGCTTCAGATCTCCGTAAGCAGGAAGGGCCTGAGCGAACAGTCTCAGATGCTTGGTTGATTCCGCAATGACGGATTGACTGTATCTGTATTCCAGGGCTGGTTGACGTGATTCGCGGTAACCCTCTTTAACCCATACACAGTGATGCATCTCGCCTTCAGGCGTGACTGCCTGCAGATTACGAATGACAGATAGAACACCTCCTGCGTCCTCGTGATCGCCTACCAGATGCAATACTTTCAAATTATAACCTCTTTCTATATGTCAAGCTTGCCATGGGCCTACTTTGCCGTAATCAATTCGGGTTGTGCAACAGTGAATCCTCTGCTTAAGTTCTAACTTTTTACGGCCAAGAAATGACTTTTTTAGATGTCTATCGTAAATCGATTGATTTAATGAGCGCGGGCCAGCCCTTTGTGCTTGCCACTGTGGTGCGCTCGCTGGGGTCCACGCCTCAGAAAGTAGGAGCCAACGCTATCTTTGAACCCAATGGAAAAGTACACGGAACCTTGGGTGGAGGTTGCCTTGAAGCGGAAGCACGCCGACGTGCTTTGGATGCCCTGGATGGTGGCCATGTCTCACTTTTTCATTTGAAACTCGATGACATCAGCGGTTGGGATGATGGTTTAATCTGTGGAGGGCAAGCCACCATCCTGATCCAGCCTCAACCCATTCCCCAAAGGCAAGCAATCAAACAACTCGTTGCAGCTGAACATGGTATTGCAAGTGGTGTTTTGGTGACAAGGATCGTTCGTTCAGAATCGATAACCATTCAATGTGAATGGATGGATGACCCTGGCCATTGGATTGATCTATGGCCACAGCATGCCGATGCGTTTGATTTCGCAGTTGAAAATGAAAAAGCGGCCCTTGTTGGAGATATTTCGAAGGCAGATTCCGAGTTGTTATTCATTGAACCTTGTTGCCCGAAACCTGAATTACTGATTGCCGGTGCTGGTCATGTGGGTAAAGCGGTTGGTAAGTTGGCTGCTATGATGGGCTTCCATACAGTTATTGTGGATGATCGACCTGAATTTGCATCAAGGGAAAATTTACCTGATGCCGATGAAATCGTGTGCGGAAATATTCCTCAATCCATTGAGGACAGGAAGATTAAAAATAACACTTTTATTGTCATTGTGACACGAGGTCATCAGCACGATGGGGCTTCTTTGGCGGCTTGTGTCAATAGCCCGGCATCGTTTATTGGTATGATAGGAAGCCGACGGAAAAGTATGCTTATTCGTAAAAGGCTTCTCGAAAAAGGAATCGCCTCGAAAGAAGTTTTAGACCGGATTGTTTGTCCAATAGGATTGGACATCGGTTCTGTATCTGTCAATGAAATTGCCCTCAGCATTGTTTCACAAATAGTGGCCTTCAGGCGAAAAAGATCTCTGGATGCTGCTTCAATGACTTATTCAAAATGATGATCACAGCTATTGTCCTTGCAGCAGGTATCGGAAGTCGGATGGGGCAGCAAAAGCTTTTATTGCCTCTGGGGGAACTTACTTTGATAGAACATGTGGTCAAACAAGTGATCCGGGGTGGAGTCGATGGCTGTATTGTCGTGACCGGTTGGGATCATGATCGTATTAAACCCCTGATTGAAAATCTGGGAGCACGAACCGTCGTGAATCCTCATGCGCTTGAAGGAGGGATGTTATCCTCTGTGCGCTGTGGCCTTGCCCATGCAAACCCTGCTGCAACAGGTTATCTCGTTTGCCTCGGAGATCTACCTGGGATAAGTAATGGTTTAATAAAAAGGATGCTGAAAAAAATTCAAAATGACCAGCCGGACATCCTTTCTCCGGTGTATGAAAGCAAACGAGGACATCCCCTGTACTTTCAAGCAGGGTTTAGGGACGAGGTCATGGAGCGCTATGACGACGTCGGTTTGAAGGGGTTACTTGATGCACATACAAAATTGGTTACCGAGTTTGAATGCTCAAATGAAGATATTCTGATCGATTTGGATACGCCTGCCGACTATGAAAACTGGTTGAAACGGCAGGCATAATGGCAAATATGGTTGAGGCTTTTCACACCGCTGCCTGGATGAAGGCCAGACTCAATAGCATCACATGCCTTTGTTGGCGCGCCACATGAGGACACACCCAATCGCCTGAAATAGGAAGTTTGGTAACCACATGATCAGGTGAGGAGCCCATTCACTATGGGATTCCAGTGCATTGGCAAGAACCACAAATCCGTAGTAAACCGCGACCAACATCAAGGCGATGGCGATTCCAATACTGGTTTCTCTTCGATGCGCACGTATGCCCAGGGGAATACCGATAAGAGTAAAGGCAAAGCATGCATAAGAGAATGCCAATTGGCGGTGCATCTGGACCTTGACAGGCGTTATGGGATCAAAGGTTTTTTTGAAATTCTCTTCAAGCTCCGCCCTCAAGTTCTCAATCTTAAATGAAGGGAGGGCCTTGATGTCTTCGGTCAGTTTTGTTCTTTCGACCAATTCCTCCTGAAGTTGTTTAAAACTCATGTGATGTAGTTTTGGTTTTCGAAACAGTTCTGAATTTCGTTCAATCGTAAAAGGGTCGGGTGCAAATTGTTCGCCCTTGAAGAGTAAGTAACCGGTCGAGTCCAGCTCATTGGAATTTACTGAAATATTTTCACTGGAAGATGGCTTTGGCCTGAGGATGGTGTAATTCGTCATCGTCATGAACAGTTGACTGGTTTCCTCATTTGCCTGAATGGTTCCACCGGGAGCAAAGATTTCGTACTCGTAAGACTCTCCATCATACTTGATGTACCGTATCCCTTTGAGGTAAACGGTATCCCCGATTTTCTTTTTACCTTTTATGTGGATGAACTGGCCCGGGATATCCGTCATGGGAACATTGGGTTGAAGTAAATCCGTCAACTCGACCACCTTGACCTCTCGTATCAGCTGCTTGTACGTACTTCGACAATAAGGTGCGATTTCCATGTTGATCCAGGCGCACAAGACACTCATCAACATACTGATGATTAAAACGGGGGTCGAGAGTGAGATGAGACTGATACCGCCCGCTCGCATGGCGGTGAGTTCCTGATCGGCACTTAATCGCCCGAACAGAAGTAGAGTTGCGGTCAGCATCCCCATGGGGAGGGCGAATACCAGAACGAAAGGGACCAACAAAAGGAAGGCTTTCAACACAAGCCAGAGAGAAGCCTGTCCATTGACCAGCAATGTCAGAATTTCCTTCATGATGTTACCCAGCAGCAGCACAAATGCAAAAACGGCCACGGTCATTATCATGGTCGCCACGGTCTGCTTGGTCAGGTAGACATAAATTGTTCGCATGTGCTTTGCCCGGTATCGACTTTTCGTTGAGGCACCTCACCTTGCTTGTTGAGGTGCAAAAGATCAAATTGGAAATCCATGAAATCGCGGTTTGCAATGGATTGCGATTTATTGGCATGTTGAAGCGTATTAGGGATGGATGCATTGATAGATGATTTTCTGCAGTACCTTCGGCAAGAGCGAGGTCAGGCAAAGCAAACTCAATTAACCTATTCAGGTATTTTGAACCGTTTTGCTCAATGGGCTAACGAAGAGAAGGGAATCGATGATTGGATATTGGTTGATTTGACGGTCTTGACGGCATTTCTGAAGCACGAGCAGGTGCGTAAAGTACCTTCTGGTCAAGGCAAGTTGAAAAAATTAAGTGTGGAAACGGTCTATCTGGAAATCGCCGCTTTACGCGCTTTTTTTAATTTTTGTGAACGAGAACATCATCTTGATTCGAACCCGGCTGAACATGTCACCCTGCCTCGTCGCTGGAAACGATTACCCAAAAGTCTTTCTACTGATGAAATCAACACCCTTCTGCAGCCTGAAGAACCCGAAACTCCTTCAAGATTGTGTGATCACGCTATTTTCGAACTGGCTTATGCATCAGGGCTTCGCATATCGGAACTATGCCATTTAAGGTTGGAGCAGCTTCATCTGGACGCTGGGTTCGTTCAGGTCATTGGCAAAGGGAATAAAG
>JBDQII010000012.1:0-23526 GCA_040264395.1 Verrucomicrobiota bacterium | reverse complement strand
GGGGCTGCTTTGGATGCCTCGAGCATGCCTTCACCTTTCCATTTATGGCTATCAGCATGGCCATCGGCGTAACTCAAGGTGCTCATGTTGATATGCCACAGCGCAACCGCGTCCACCCATGTGAGTGCCCTTGGATCCGGGTTGATCAACCAAGAGCCAAGATTCCACCCTCGATTGTCTGCTTCCTCCACAAAAACATAGTTTCTCGATGGAAAGAGAATAGAATCCATTTTTGTGATGGAATTGGCTGTGTCCTCGCCATCCAAGCCACCGGCGCCACCGTAACTGTCGTAGGCAAATCCCTGACCCGGCTTAAGTTTGGTACGTCCGTCTCCCGGGCAATGCCACGATCCCACGGCAGAAGCGTATGTAAAAAGTTTTCCCTGCCGTAGTCCCTCGTGCACTTCGGCCAAAGCCTTTGCCTTGCCTTTCAGATTGCTGCCTCTGGGAAGAGCCTTGGGGCCAGTCCAGAAATCACGACCGTTACGGTAGGTGCTCATTCCCACCACTCGCTCTTCATTGTCACCGGCATACATGTAGAAAGCCAGTGCCAGTTGTTTTTGATTACCAAGGCAGGCAGCTCCTGTAGCCTTGGTTTTTGCCTTTCCAAGCGCTGGAAGCAGCATTCCAGCCAGTATGGCAATAATGGCGATGACAACCAGAAGTTCAATCAGGGTGAAACCTGATTTTTTTTGACAATGATATTGCAGGTTCATGAGAGGTAATGTCTGAGGATTATCATAAACATATGTAGGATGCTCAGATTTTTGTCAAGTTTCATACATACGATAAAACGCGTACCAAGACAGGGACTCTCGTCGCATCCTCAGCGGCATCCTTCTTCACTCTTCCATAGACTTTGTGCGGTTTAGACGAAGGCCATGATGAGGACCTGGTCTTCATTCTCATGAACGGCACGGTGGTGAACTTTAAAGAACGTGCACCCGCTCTTCTCCACATTTGCTTTTCATCGCAAAAGAAACATGCAACTTTTCCTCCAACATGAGTGTAAGGATTATTGTGTATAGAAATATCCATCTTTTCAGTTTTTTTTCAGTCGTCCTCATTTTGTTGTTCAACAAAGCCCATGGTCAGGACATGCAGTCTACCGAAGATTCAAAACCACTTTTTGGGTTGGATAAAGTAAGTGATGTTCACATTCGGATCCCGGCTGATGAATGGGCAAAACTTCAGCCCCCCATTGGATTAAAGATGGATATCGAAGCGGCCTTTGGCGACTTGATCAACGATGCAGTGATGGGGAAACATTTTCGTAGCGAAAAATCAACACGTCCCGGACTCGCAGGTTATCTTGGGGTGGATCATCAATATGGAAAAGCGGACATCCGCATCGCTGAAGATGCTGTTCAGAATGTCGGGTTGCGCTACAAGGGAAATGGAACCTTTCTGGAGTATGTTGAGGGTGATTTCACCAAGAGATTGTCGTTCAAGATCGATTTCAACGAATACGAAGAAGATCTTTCATTCCGGGGGCTTGGAAAGATCAATCTCAACAACAATATGTCTGATCCTTCTCTGCTGCGTGAATCCTTGTCCTACGCTCTCTTTCGTGAAGCAGGTATTCCCTGCTCACGTGTGGGATACGCCAGAGTAAGTCTTACAGTGCCAGGTCAGTTCGATCGGCAGCCTCATGGCCTTTACACGCTGGTAGAGCAAGTGGACAAGCGCTTCCTCAAAGACCGTTATGGCTCCTCAAAAGGTCTTTTGATGAAACCAAGTACGTTTGGATCCTTTCGATATTTAGGCGAAGACTGGGCAGAATATGAAATTGGTTTTGTGCCGAAGACCTCGGCTACCGAAGCTCAGAAAAAACATGTCATTGAGTTTGCCAAGTTGATCCACAAGGATGGGGATCAGGCTTTCGAGGAGCGCCTGGAAACGTATCTGGACGTGGATCAGTTCCTTCGTTTTCTTGCAGTCAATACACTACTAAGTAATCTCGACAGTTTTCTTGGAGGGGCGCAAAATCATTACATTTATCTGGAGCCTGATTCCAACAAGTTTCAGTTCTTGCCTTGGGATATGGATCATTCTTTTGGAGCCTTTCCCCTGCAAGGAACACCCGACTCACGCCGTGATTTGAGTATTGATCACCCTGCGGGCATGGAACACACACTGATTGAGAGGGTCTTGAGCATTCAACATCACAAGGAAACTTACCACGCCTATCTGGATACCTACCTTGAAACGATCTTCGGGGAGGAAAAAATGTTTGGACAGATTCAAAGTGCGGCCGCCTTTGTGCGTCCCTTGGTTGGAATCAACGGGCCCAAGGCATTGGACCTTTTTGATGCTGTGCTGGCTGAAGAACCAGTATGGTATGAACCCCATCCATTGAAGTATTTTGTTACTGAGCGAAGGGAATCTGTTCGCCGTCAGCTTGATGGGATTTCTGCAGGTAGCGTCCTTGAGGAAGGATCCCCTGACTGGAGGGGAATCATACCATGGCTGTTAGGCGGACTGGTGGTGATTTTGTTGAATCTATCCGCGTGGCTATGGGGCGTCGTAGCCGGCTTTCGAGTAAGCATGCTCTGGGGTGGACTCAATTTGTTTTTCTACCCTCTGGCTCCTGTCATCTATGGCTTTGTAATCCAGAAAGCATTGGGCCGTCGATCCGCTCTTTGGACGCTTTTTTGTTTCAGCTGCTTGGTGGGTTTCATCATGATAATGGTTGGTCAGAAACCTGGCTGAGCTTGGCTACCTCAGGTTCTGATAACAGAACAATGCCACTCAAAATGTATGGGAGGAGGCTGTGAGTGGTGGGATTCTCATGAAATATCTCACCAATGTTGCAAGCCATGTTCTGGTGAGCCTGGTGCAATCTGGAACTCTGATCCTAGAGGGATGATTAGATTGCCCTCGGGGAGTTTTTTGTTTCCTGAAATGAGGCAGGCCGGCTGTTACAGAAAAAGAAAAACTAAATACACATCCTTCTCCTGTTGCCAATGCGGATTGAATGCATCATGATGCAATCATGCAACACCTTCATGCCTTTGTCGCGCTCTACGCATGGGTCCTGTGCACCGCGCCCCTCGCAGCTCAGGAAACGAACACAGCGGAAGTCTTGTCCCTGCGAGATGGAGACCGTGTTGTTTTTCTGGGCAATACATTCTTTGAACGGGCTCTCGATCATGGCTACCTTGAGACATCTCTGTCTCTGCGCTGGCCCGAAAAGAGGATCACCTTCAGGAATCTTGGTTGGGATGGTGATACGGTCTTCGGTCATTCTCGGGCGGGAGGCAGGAGGCGCCAGGTATTCGGTGATGCGGAGGAGGGTTTCCAGCGGATGATGAAGCATCTTGAGTCGGAAAAACCTTCCGTGATTTTCGTTGCCTACGGGTTCAATGAATCCTTCGACGGCATTCAAGGTCTTGCCTCTTTTCAGAAAGGATTGAATCGACTGCTGGATCGCCTTGAAAACCTTTCTCGGAAAATTGTATTGATCACCCCGCCAGCTGTGGTGGTGCATGACAATCCGGTTAATCTCAGGCTGGGACGTTATGTGGAGATTCTATTGGAAACGGCCCACTCAAGGGGACATCTTGAAGTGAATCTGTTCGGAGTCGAAGCGTTGAATGATCCGTCACTTCGTGAAAACGGATTGCACTTGTCTGCAGCGGGTTACCGGAAAGCAGCAGAAATATGGGGACAGGAATTGAAACTGCCGCCGGTCAGAATCGATTTAAATCATCCCCGTGCAGACAAGGTTCGACAGGCCATCATCAAAAAGAACACCCTTTATTTTCATCGATGGCGGCCCAGGAACGATGCCTTCGTCTTTGGGGAACGCAAGGACGAGCAGAAGATCGCTCAGAAAGAGCCATTACAATTTGAGCCCTACATCGAACAACAAGAACAACGCATTCGGAAACTTTTGAAACCATGAACCGTTCTTATATTATCCTGCTCTCATTCCTTCTTCTGAATACGTCTGCTGAACTGATCGGACAGCGAAGTCTGCAAGAAATACCTCCACCAGATCCTGCGATCGAAGCGGCCTCTTTTCAAGTCGCTGATGGATTCGAGATCAATCTGTGGGCCGCTGATCCCTTGCTCGCAAAGCCTACTCAAATTGCCTTTGATCCTCAGGGGCGACTCTGGGTTTCCACCAGCAGGACGTATCCGCAATTGAATGTGAACCAGGAGCCGGATGATCAGATCATTATCCTGGAAGACCTGGATCGCGATGGAGCTGCTGACAGATCCACAGTCTATTATGATAACCTTCTCATTCCCGGAGGCGTGCTACCTGATGGGAATGGAGGAGCTTATGTGGCTCATGCCGATGAACTGATTCATTTGAAAGATGATGACGGCGACCTCAAGGCAGACCGCAAACAAATCCTGCTTTCCGGTTTTGGGACCGAGGATACGCACCATACACTTCATCGACTTCGTTGGGGGCCGGACGGACTTCTTTACATGCTTCAGGGCTATTATATTGGTACTCATGTTGAAACACTCCATGGACCCCGTCGACTGAATGGAGGCGGCCTTTGGTATTACGATATTCGAGCCCGTAGACTTGAGATTTACAGCCGTGGCCTGGTCAATCCCTGGGGAATGGTTTTTGATGCATGGGGTCAGACCTTTCAAACCGATGGTGCAGGTGGTGAGGGTATCAATTACAGTTTTCCAGACAGCGTGTTCAACGCCTCTCCCCTCGAGCTCAGATACTTGAACGGACTCAATCCAGGCAGACCTAAACTTTGCGGTCTGGAAAGAATCAGCGGAGGACACTTTCCGGAATCCTGGCAAGGCAATTTGATGGCCAACGATTTTCGAGCAAACAACATCGATCGGTACGTTGTTGCAGAATCAGGTAGCGGATATGTTTCAACGCTCAAGGAGGATCTTTTGAAATCCAGTCATGTCTCGTTTCGTCCCATTGACTCGGTCATGGGGCCGGATGGTGCTCTCTATGTGGCAGATTGGTACAGTCCCATTATCCAGCATGGGGAAGTAGATTTTCGAGACCCGCGGCGTGATCAGGTCCACGGCCGGATCTGGCGAATCACAGCTGTCAACCGCCCTTTGCTAGTCCCCCCAGACTACGGTCAATTGAGCATTATCGGTTTGCTTGATCTCCTGAAAGTCGAGGAAGACTGGGTCAGGCTGCATGCCAAAAAGGTATTAAAAAATCATGATCTACAAGCTGTCCAGCGCGCGCTCCGTGACTGGCTGAGTCAACTGGATTCATCTCATCCTCATTTCGAACACCATCGCCTTGAGGCCTTGTGGGTTTATCAAACGCTAGCCATCAAACCTCCTGCGGCATGGATGGACGCATTGCTTCGTTCGCCGGACCATCGTGTTCGGGCCGCCGTGACCCGATATTGGTATCATCAGGGAGATGCGCTTCAGAACTTGAAAGTATCCGTCCATGATCCTCATCCGCGTGTTCGGCGAGAAGCAGTCACTGCTCTGGGGCAAATTCATTCTCCGTCAGCTCTCACACTGGCCCTGAAAGTATTGGATCAGCCCATGGATACCTATCTGGATTTCGCTCTTTGGAGAACATGTCGCCTGCTGGAAGAGGACTGGGTGCCCGCATTCAAGAATGGTTCCCTGCCATTGCATGATCAGGTCGATCAACTGGCATTCGCCCTACGATCAATCGAAAAACCTGCTTTACTTGCACCTCTGGTCAAACTGCTGCTTGACGGATCTACCTCCAATGATGTCGCAACAGTGCGTCTCATCGGGAAGATAGGATCGGCTGATGATTTGAACATTCTTGCCGATCTGGCATCCAAGAGCGGACACTCTCTGTTCAGCGCATCAGCGGAGGCACTTATTGAATCAGCTCAGGATCGCAGGTTGTATCCTTCCAAAGTGGGATTGAGATTGCGAGCCTGCCGGATGATGATGCAATCTGCTGAGCCTCAAGTGCTGGCTCAAGCGTGCCGGTTGATTGGACTCTGGAAGTTGAAATCGATGCGCGACCTGCTTGTGATCCACCTCGCTTCAGAGGACACAGGTCTTCAGCGTGCCTCGATTTCAGGACTGGCGGATCTGGGGGATTTCGAGCCTCTGAAACGTCTGGCCAGGGATACTCAGGCTGCTGCGGATTGCCGTGTTAACGCGTGCGTTTCCTTAATGGATCATGATCCGTCTCTGGCTGCCGCGATCGTGGCAGAGTTATTGACTCGAACCATGTCCGATCAGGATGTGGAGCGATTGATGGGGGCCCTGGTCTCAAGCAAGCATGCCATCACTGAACTTACCGGCTCTTTGTTGCAGGTTGAGATCCCAACACATAATGCTGTCATAGCTGTGAGAATGGTGGAAACATCCGGTTATTGGGATTCTCCTCTGATGGATGCCCTTTCAAAGGCAGGATCCATTCCGTCGACACCTCTCAGTATGGACCCAGTGCATTTGGAGGGCTATCTGTCTCGAATTCAAAACGCCGATCCAGAGCAGGGGAGCAAAGTCTACCAGCGTCCAGACTTGGGCTGTGTGCTCTGTCACACCGTCGATGGAAAGGGAGGTATGATTGGTCCAGACCTATCAAGTATCGGCGCCAGTGCGCCCATGGACTATCTCATGGAATCGCTTTTGGAACCCAGTTCCAAGATCAAGGAAGGTTACAGGATGTCCGTCATCACCACGAAAGATGAGTCTGTTATATCCGGTTCAATCGTTCATGAGAGCCCGCATGTCATCGTGTTGCGTAACATTGCAAGCGTGGAGACACGGATACGAAAGGAAAATATTGCTTTTCGTGAAACCAGCTCTGTTTCCATGATGCCTTCGGGTCTGATTGATTCTCTTACCAAACAAGAGTTTTTTGATCTGCTCAGTTATTTGTCCTCTCTTGGAAAGACAAAGTGAATCTACTGTTCTCAGGCTCGCCCGACCCCATGCCCAATCAGGACTAGAACAAAACCTTTGATCCTGGTTTTAATGCCTGCTCTGGCAGTGGCCTTGCTTCATTGAACACGCGCATTTGTTCGGGGGTTTCCAAGACCGTTTTGCTTTCGTCGAACAATTCAGTTGCCGGGTCATATACTCCTTTTCCGTTGAGTTTGAGGTGCTTTATCATGAATGGATACATTGCCTGACGTTTCAGGAATTGATAGCCATGTTGTTGGTTGGGAAAATGAGCATTTTCCACTAGTGATTTCTTGCTGTATAGATCGTACACATTGCGTATGTAAGGATATTCGACAAGCGGTGTGTTCTTCGTCCAGTCCCCGCCCACGGAAACCAGCAACTGGGGCCGCGGCGCTGCCAGAGCTGCGATCTCGGCATTGTTTGTCTCCAGTTCGTCGGTCTTGTGGATGGGCATTCCGCTTTCACAATCACATCCACCAAAGAAATGGGCTGAGACCATCACAACGGGTACGGACACCCGAATACGATCGTCCAAAGCCGTTAGAAGAAAGGTTTGAGTGCCACCTCCTGAACAGCCAGTGATGCCTATTTGATCATCATCGACATCCTCAAGTGCTTGAACAAAATCAACGGCCCTCATGCTGCCCCAGGTCTGTAGCGTCAGTGTCTGGGGATGATTGTGATTCCAACCGAGATACAGGGAATCCCCGAATCCGACCATGTCATATGAAAAAACCACGGCACCCATGCGGGCCAGTGTCGCACAACGGTATTGCTGATCTGAGCGATAGCGTCCGCCCGCCGGTCCGCGGGCGTGGCCGTGAGGGCAGAGAATGGCCGGATTCGGTCCCTTTGCTTCTGTGGGACGGTAGAGATTGCCATAAACGAAAAAACCAGGCCGGGCCTCAAACGCCGCGGACTCGACGGAATAGCCTTCATAGGTTCGCTTGTTATGCACCACTGCATTCAGAGGGGTTCGTTTGGGTAGTGGGTGCAGTCCTGATCCAATCAGGATTTGTGCGCGAACTCTTGCTGCACGAGCATTCCATTCCTTGAGGTTGCCATACTTGGCAGCCATGCGTGCAAGTTGTTCAACAGCTTGCTGCTCTGTCTGATAATTTCCCTGGCAAAGCACAGGGTCGTTCGCTGTGTCTTGAGCTTCATTCTGCCCCATTAATTGAGTCAGTAGACCAGAAGTAACAATGATGCTGATAATAATACGTTTCATATTCGATGTTTCGTCGTTTTATTTGAATGCTTGCCTCAGCCTGATGACTTGGTTGATTTATGCCATAGGCAGGTCTTCTTCAATGATGCGCACCATCATTCGTTAGTCTGGATTTCAGCGAGCTGGCCGGGAACTAACTAAAGTCTTTCAATCACAGCGTAATACGCTCCAATGCGCATTCCTGATTCGTTGTCGCTGTGGAAGATGCCTTCCAGCAGATAGTCATCCTCTTCAAGTTCCAAGGTGAATCTAATTTCCTCAGCATCATCAACAATCGGTTTGGTTCGTGTCACATTACCTATTTTCAAGGTAGCTTTTGTTGCTCCCAGCCCTTTGCCCGGTGTTTCTCGAAAGGCATTCAATCCCGGTACGGCTGCTCCCGGTGCGAGATCTGAATTGATCGGATAAGAAAGTTCTCTGGGCCAGCGGCGTAAAGAAATCACATATGTTGCAGATTGCTCGACTCGGATTGCCCATCCCCCTTCACTTGGTTTGGCGGCTCGAATTTTCCCCTGATGCCAGGGGGAAGCGTTGTCGCTGTCCGCGAGCCAGTCATGCCCCGTCAGGTGAGCTGGGTTTTCAGCATCGTTTCCAACCACCATGCGCTCATGAACCGCAAATCCCGGTGAAATGCTGTCCCACCATTTGTCATACTCATGGCGAAGGGTTTCAACGACTCTGGGACGCTTGGCTGCCAAGTTGTTTTTCTGGGATGGATCACGCTTGATATGATAAAGTTCCTTACCGTTGACCAAACGCCATTGTTCGGTCATTACCGAGGATTTGCGCCATTTGATTGGATCTATGACGCGTTGTGAATCCGTCACAAGGGCTCGCTCAGACCATGGCACGGGTAGATCGTAAAGCAGGCTTACCAAGGAGCGCCCATCGAATGCGTAATCCATGGGAGCCTTCAATCCACACAAATCAATGAAGGTGGGTAATATGTCGACGTGCGCGGTGAGTTGATCGATATCTCTGGCATTGTTCAGTCCTCCGGAAGGCCAGGAAAGAAAAAACGGTACTCGATGTCCTCCCTCATATTCACTGCCCTTCTGACCGCGCATCTGTGCATTGAAAATTTCTCTCCCACTCGCCGTTCCGTTGTCGGTCGTGAAGATGAAAATAGTGTCTTTTTCCAGACCTTTATTGCGCAACCATTGTCTCAACGCACCCACGTTTTCATCGATGTTGGCAATCATGCCGAAGAAAATTGCCTGACGTTCGTTCAACCCCTGTGCCAGGTAAGGTTTCCAATATTTTTCAGGGCAATGATAGGGACCATGAGGTGCATTGGTGGAAATATAGGCAAGAAATGGTTTGCTGGCTTCGACGCTTTCTTCGATAAACCGTTTTGCTTCACTGAAATAAACATCGGTGCAATAGCCTTTGTAAGATTGAGGTTCGCCATTGTGGAAGTAGGTGTCGTCGAAATATGAATTGTCCCAGTAATCCGGTGTTTGACCGACACCACCGCCGCCGTGGCGCACGACTTCCTTGAAACCGCGGTCCTCCGGGCGGTAGGGATAGTTGTCACCTAAATGCCATTTGCCAAACATCCCGGTTGCATAGCCGCCTTCACTGAAAATATCGCCCCATGTCGCAGATGTCTGTCGCAGGAAAGAACGTCCGCGAATGGTATGCCATGGCCCGGCTCGATTGGTGAAATGGCCACTCATGAGCGCACCGCGAGTAGGAGCACATGTTGGACTGACGTGATAATCGGTAAGTCGGATGCTTGTTTCCCTCAGGGCATCAAGGGAAGGTGTTTTGAGAACAGGGTTTCCGTGCGAAGAAAGGTCTCCGTATCCCTGATCATCGGTGATGACAAAAACGACGTTTGGTCGAGCGGCCTCTAATCCATGGAATACGATCATCCACGAAAAGAGCAACAAAGTATTGATGCGACAATTATGATTCATGAGGATTGAAAATGATCATAAAGTCTTTTTTCAGACATTCAAATCCCGAGATCAAAAAAAGCTGTTTTTGTGTTTGAAAAAATACTCTTATCGGGTCCGGCAGGGCCTGTGAATAGAAAGTCTGTCGAGTTTTACTTGATCCAATCCTGTTCAGTTCCTCGGGATTGGTGATATTTGAGTGTTCAGACCAAGCTTGAATACAAAGCATGGTTCTTGTTTTATCCAAGTATGCTTCGTATCTGTATCTTCCTTTTTGCGTCGACACTGTCTTTGATTTCCGAGACGCCCGTCATTGCTGTATGGCCGGAAGACCGCGTGCCTGGAAAGGTGACGGAGGAACCCGAAACTTTGATTCCAAGAGCAGACGGATATCAGCGCATGACCCACGTCAGTCGCCCTACATTGACTTTTTTTGCGGCTTCCGATGCAAAGGGATTGCCAGCACCTGCGGTCATCGTTTGTCCGGGAGGCGCCTATCGTTACACTGTTATGGACAAGGAGGGATCAGCGATAGCAAGACGATTCAACCAAGCGGGGATTTCAGCGCTCGTTCTGAAATACCGCACTCCTGACAATCGGGAAGGAGCCTTGCAGGACCTGCAACGTGCCTTGAGTCTGACGCGTTCCCGTGCGTTTGAATGGCATATTGATCCAGATCGTATTGGTGTCATCGGGTTTTCTGCGGGAGGTCACCTTGCTGCCAGCGCAAGTACACAATTTATGGCGAGGCGCTACGAGGCCATTGACTCAGTGGATACCCTGAGTTGCCGTCCAGACTTCGTCATCTTGGTTTACCCTGCTTATCTCGATGACAAGCAAGGCAATGTTTCGGCCGATATCAACCTCCAGGTTGATATCCCACCCTCCTTGATTCTTCACAGTGAGGATGACAGAAACCATGTCACCGGGAGTAGGCTTTATGCCAAACGACTCAAGAAAAAGGGGGGGCAACATGTATTCAAACTTTATTCAAGCGGTGGACACGGCTATGGGCTCCACTCAAAAGGAGAAGCACACGTCTGGCCTGACGAAGCGATCGAATGGCTGCGAGCAATTGGCACTCAGTAGCTTGTTGCAAGCAACGACAGTTTTGGGAGCTCACGCGCATGGTGATTTATTCACCATGCCGACATGGATAAGATCCGCTGTGAATTCACTTGCGTAAATTTCTACTATTTACAGATTATTCTAAATGCGCTGGATGTTACTTATTTTCTTTGCAAGCTTGACCATGACCCATGCTCAAGAGCGTCCGAATTTCATCCTGGTCATGGGCGACGATCATGGATGGAGTGAGACCGGCTACAACGGTCATCCTTACTTGAAGACACCGGTATTGGATGAAATGGCAGCGAGGGGTTTGCGTCTCGATCATTTTTATGCCGCTCACCCGAGTTGTTCGCCAACGCGCGCCAGTGTCCTGACAGGGAGACATCCCAATCGATGTGGAACCTTCGCTCCCGGTTGGTCGATTCGGCCGGAGGAAATCACCATCGCGCACCTTTTGAGCGAAGCCGGTTATCTCTGCGGTCATTTCGGTAAGTGGCATGTAGGTGCAGTGAAAGCGGAGTCGCCATTGAACCCTGCAGCGATGGGATTTGATGCTTATGTGTCACATGACAATTTTTATGAGATGAACCCGGAGATGTCTCGTAATGGGGAGGCGCCAGAGGTCTTGGAAGGCGAAGGCTCGGAGGTGACGATTGCGGAAACGCTGAAGTTTATTGACCGCGCTCATGAAGAGGGCAAACCTTTTCTAGCGGTGGTATGGTTTGGCTCGCCTCATGAACCGTACAGCGGCCTGGAGAAAGACCTGGCTCTTTACAACGATCTGCCCATCGAGTACGAGCAGAGAAAAGTTCGCCTGACATCCATGAAGACAGGCAAGCCAACGGAACGTGTTTTGCGTGCCGTATTGCGCGAACGTTATGCCGAAATTACGGCGATGGATCGATCCATTGGATACCTTCGGGATCACTTGCAAATGAGTGGGCTGCGCGATAATACGGTGCTTTGGTATTGTGGAGATAATGGCAGTCCATCCAGCAGCGGTCGCGTTGAAACACCACTGCGCGGTCAGAAAGGAACGATGTATGAGGGAGGCATACGGGTGCCCGGATTGATTGAGTGGCCTGCAAGGATTGCGAAAGGACGTTTGAGTGTTCTCAATGCGGTGACAAGCGACATGTTGCCGACCTTGTGTGATCTGGCGGGGGTTGCGATTCCCCAAAGACCGTTGGATGGAGTGAGCCTAGCCCCTCTTCTGGCAGGGGAAATGACCCAGCGACCGCCTATCTGCTTCTGGAGTTATCCGTCAAAAAGGATCACGACCCATACCCCGGAGCTGAAGCCTTGGATTGATCCTTTGCTCCAGGAAGGGACGACGCAACTGGTAAAATACATGGGCAGCAAGCGCACGCGTAGTTTCAGAAATTTTCACCAACCTGAGATCACCGAAGCAGACTATGGCGGCTCCCGCGTTTTGCTTGATGCTGATTACAAGTTAGTGATTGATGGCAGCGAAAATATCGAATTATTCGATTTAAGGAAGGATCGTTCGGAAGGAATGGATCTACACGAATCGCAATCGGAACTCGCTCTCAAACTGCAGAAACAATTGCGATATTGGCAAGCGTCTGTGCTACAGAGTTTGCGTGCGGGCGACTATCCATGAGTGTTTGTGCTGTGATGTTGAACTAATAAGTTAGTGGGAAGCCGGGGGTAATGTCTTGTTGCCAAATTTGCCTGATTTTGCTTTGAAACGGCCATGTTCATGTAAACTTCGGTTCAATGGAGCCAATGCCCAGCTTGGCAGTGCTCTTTAGCTTCTTTTTCCTGAAGTGAGTAGCCGGGTAAATTCTTGATTCCCGATTACTACAGAAGTGTCTGGTTGTTCTTTTATCCCAGCACCATCCTGATCAAAGACGGCAAAAGATATCCGCAAGAGAGCCGAGTATTTTGAATGGATTGATCAAGTTGATTGAAAAGATTTTGCGAGCGCATGACTGGGCTTTCCATAGAACAGAAAGGCCCCCAGTGTGGTAGATGGGGACCTTTCTTATGAAGTTGGTTGATTCATCAGGAGTTATTGTATTCGATAAAATGCTTGAGCCCCAGTGAATGAGATTTCCACACCACTGACTGCACCGGTCACTTCTCTCCACGGGCCGTTGACTGATGTAGCTGTTTGCAGGGAACCACTCCCTCCCCATTGGAGAATGATTCCTTCAGCTGAACGCGTCAGTTGCACTTCAGGGGAATCTTCTGATCCGCTGCCAAGCTCTCGTCCAAGCACCAGAGCTCCATAAGAAAATTCTCGATGTGGAGCTCCAGCCCAGTTTAGTTGAGCTTTTCGACCGTCGCCATCATCGTCATTTAACGCAATATTGAAACCAAGACGATCTCCTTGCGACACTCCAAGCAGAGCGGCTTTACTGAATTTAAACTCCATCTGATAACCATCCTCTGAATCGCTTGTAGCAGCAAACCAGTCGGCATCCTTACCCCATTTCGGATTGTTAGCTTCGTTATCCCTGCGAGCTCCATTAGGTGTAAAGACAAACTGTCCCTCGAACTTGCTTTCGGTATTTCGCTGAGGATCGTTACTGTTGTCGGCATCAAAGAATATCTCAATACTATCATCTAACCACGTCTGCTCATCCTCGGAATTTATTGCGGCCGAGTCGGTTGAAATTATATCGTCTTTAGCAGCAATACCCACGTAAATTGACGTTTCATCATGGACTATCCAACCTGTCAGGCTGTGATCTCCATCCTCCCACTCATCATTGCCAACACCTATATGATAAGATCCAGTGTGCTGATTAAGCACAATCGGAATTGCTGCCTCATATTCCATGGCTTCTATCTTTCCATCCAGGCTTGGGGTGCTTGTTTTTGGTGCAGTGTAGGTCCTCTCTCCAATGAAAAGGTTGCCGTAAGTTGCTTCATTGTGAGGGGATCCAGCCCACATGATTTGTCGGCGGGAGCTTTGATCATCATCATTGACGCCGACACTGAAACCGATTGCCTCTCCAGGTTGTGGATTGCCGATCACCGCCAGTGAAATGCGAAATTCGGCAACATAACCGTTATCGGTTATTTCTGCTTTGGCATACCAATCAGCATTTTCTCCAAAAGAAGGATCACCCGCCTCTTTATCGCGTCTGGCATTGTTGGCGGCGATGACAAATTGACCACCAGTATCAATGATTTCAGGAACCCCAGCCGTATTGCGCTCCTCAAAATTACTGTTGTCGCCATCGATGAAAACTTCAACGCTATCGTCCTCCCATGTAGGCCCATCCTCTGAATTTGCCTCAGCGTTGTCATTGACGACCCAATCATCGGTGACCTCCACCGCCAGGTAGAGGTCATTTTCAAAAACGCCCGCATAAATGTTGAATTGAATATCTGTTTCATCCCAGATTTCATCTGGCATCCCGTCACCAAAACTCCCCCCTCTGAGCAAGTCCTCCAGTCCTTCATCGTATCGTATACTCCAGAAGTTCTGAGCCGCTCCTCCCGCCCATGTCCAACTTTCCTCACTGTCTAAAATACCATCAATAGAAGGAGCTGCTGGCAAGGTGAGTGCCATCTGAGTTTTTGTTGGGTCAAGCGCTACCTCAGCAGGGCTGTCACCTTCAACTAACGGGAGGTTTGTCCGGATCAATTCAGCCCAGGCATCTGCCAGGTGTTCCTGATAGGACGTGGTAAATCTCAAGCCATCCCAGAAGATGTAATTCTCCGGGTTTGAAACAATGGAGCTTGAAGCATTGGAAGAAGGTGTACCGAGATAGCATTCGTAGCAGGCAAGCGCACTGAGCTTGAAGCCATCCTGACGTGCATCAGCCGCCCATTTTTCGTGCCAGCTCACCCAGTCAAAGTAAAATAACGTGATATCCTGTCGATCTTGTAAATCAGTGATCACCGATTCAAGCTTCATGTGGTATGCCTCTTGCCACTTTTCCATCGCTCGCTGCGCATGCTGACTTTGCTCCATCACTGACGGACGAAGACCACTGGTAAACAAATTGCTGATCAGAAAATACTTTCCGCCGGCATCAGCTAATTCAGATACATAGGTACCCAAAGCATCCGCTGTCTTGATTCCCTCATTGCCAGAGAAGCCATTACCCTGAACATATTGGTCGTTTTCGCCGGCAATGATGATGATCAATTCTTCGCCGCTCAAAATCTCATTGGCAAGCATCGTGTCAATCTGTTTGCCGACATTGTCCGGATCAAAGCTACCTCCATAACGAGCCATCACATTGCTTCCAATCAGGGGGGCTCCAGCGACTGCATAATTTGAGCCTCCTCGGTCACTAGCTTCTGGAATTGGCAAGTTTAAATCATTCGCTAAATGTTCGACTGCCAGAGGACCGTTGGAAAATCTGCCATCGAAATATGGCTCGGGTGGAAAGCCAAAGATCTGATAACAGTTACCTGTATCGGAAATTTCACCGCCAAAAATAATTGTTCGTGTGAAAGGTAAAGCAGGATTCTGCGCCTCGAGATTTTTTGAGCTAGCGAAGATTATCAAGGAAGCAAATGCCGTCGCCGTAGCCTTGAGCTTAATAGAAAACAATTTCATAATTCGTCTGGGGTATCAGTAAAGAAAACGAAAACGCCTCTGCAAGGGGGCCAAAAAAAACATTTTTCCTGCTAGATTTGCCTTTCAGGAAAAGAATTTCCCAAGCCATCAAAACACCGCTCGACCATAAGGCACTGCAGCCAAATAGGTTTTAATTGGGGATATCAGGCTTGCCTTAAAAAAAGATTGCACTGGTTTCCACTTTTTGAGTTACTCGATCATCTGACATGATCATTTTGCGTCACATCATCACACTATTGATGACGGTAAGCATCCTCACTGCAGGACTTCTTTCCCGTGATGCGGAATTCCATGCCTTGCTGCATGCTGGTGAAGAATTCTGTGAAGTCAAAGCATCAGAATGCCACCTCAAAGGTCAACATGACCACCATCACGAAGGCGAGGGTACTGAAGAGCATCCTCACGGTCTTCTGACACTGATGGCCGGAGCAGCTGTTGAAACCTCATTAGCCCCTCTGGTCTGCCCTGAACCGGTGCCTGCCCAATGGGCTTTTGTGACATGGAAGCAAGAGCAAGGTGCACGCTTTCGCAGCTGGAAAGCTAGCTTGGGACGAGCACCCCCTGCTCGATCCTAACATCTCCCTGTTTCATACAAACCAAGGCATTCCATCTTCCGTATCCTGTGCCACTGCACTCAAAACGCTTTATGGAATGCTGCACTTAAAGTTTCTTTTCATAATTTTATGTTAAAATCCTCTTGGCGCCCACATGTGGGCCCCAGGTTGAGCGATGGTGCAATCCGTGGGTTTACTCTCATTGAATTACTCGTGGTCATTGCCATCATAGGCTTACTGGCGTCGATGCTGTTTCCAGCACTCGGCAAGGCCTCGGCTAAAGCCAAACAAGTTAAATGTGCCTCCAACATGAGGCAAATTGGTCTTGGTATCTTCATGTATACCGATGACTTTGATGGTAAATTGCCGCAAACGGCCCACGAAACGCTGAGCACGAACAAAATCTGGATACGTCAACTGCTTCCTTATGTTGGGAATTCGGAAGCTATCCGTCTTTGTCCTGCTGACCCGAATCAAACAGACCGTCGAGAAAGTGGGGGAACAAGCTATATTCTAAATGAGTTTATTTCGGTTCCGATCGTAGACTCATTCGGGCAGACGCTTGAGCCTATCCCAAAACTTGATCAACTGCGGCAACCATCGGAAACCTTCCTGCTTTTTGAGGTTGCTGATGATTATGGCCCATCCATCTTTTCGGACCATACGCATTCACGCTCCTGGCTCAGAAGTGGATGGGAAGGTGTGGTCGCAGACATTCAAGTGGATCGGCATCGAACTGGAGCTCCCAACGTGGATCGCACCCAAGGAAAAGCCAATTATCTGTTTGTTGATGGACATGTCGAATCCGTTGATGCCACTGTATTCAAACATCAGTTTGATCAGGGCATCAATGTCGCCCAGCCTCCAGAGTTCCGGCCTTTATCGCCATAGGATATTTACTCTAAATAACCCCAGAAGAATTCAATAGATTCGCTCAAGAGCAATCTCATTGCTTGCGACTGTATTTATATTCAAGGGGAGAAAACTCTTACAATATTCACCAAAACAAAAAACAATTTACGAACAATAATGAATCAATATTCAGTGAAAAACGTTATCATGCTGCTCTTTGGCCTGATTTCAATAACAGCATTGGCCGGCGAACGGCTAAAGTGGACTGATGGTCATGGAGACTTGTCAGTAGGATATAATCAAGGAGACTGGGGCTGGGGCATATGGGTCAATAGTCCTGTGGACGAAGTGATTGTAAGCCTCAACGATAAAGCCAAGAATACAATCCCGGATATTACAGGGTTTGAATTTCTTGGGAATGTAGGTGATCCCGTGTGGATCGCTCCTCAAGTGGATCGCGAGGGTGTGATTTTCTTTGGAATGAATTCCTCTGCCACGCCTCAGGGAACATTCGAAGGAAACCGATTTGACCTCATGCTAACCAGTGTGGAAGGTCCCGGTGATTTTCTCACTTGGATAACCGGAGGTGCGGGTTCCATTGAAGTGGGTTTGAATTCACGTGACGGTATTGACGTCTCAGATCGCATCGATGTCCCTGCGCCTGGACATTTTCACCAAAACTGGGGGTTTACTTCCCCTGGAACCTATCACGTGGGATTCACTGGAGAAGGAATACTTGCCGGACAGTCGGTCTTGAATGTGAGCGAGGAACAGGTTTATCGATTTGCCGTTAATGTTTTTGACCGGGGTGAGCTGGACATGGAAGTTGCCTACGAAGATGGTGAATGGGAGTTGGTTTTACTTGATGAAGTCAATGAAAAGGAGATCGAGGCAGGAGATGCTGCCTTGCATGCGGGACCATCCACTTGGCAGGCGGTTCCGTCTGATCCGGCTTTTGGCTTCCTTGGGAATCCCGGTGAGAGTATCTACATACTTCCTCAGGATGAAAAAGAAGGCATCCTGTTTTTGGGGATAGCAGGTGATGAAATAGAATCTGGTGTGTTCGAAGATGATCAGGTTTCCCTGAATCTCTCAACAGTGGAAGGTCCGGGTTCTGTGTATCTGTATTCAACCGATGCATTCGGTTCACCTACCAAATACCTCGACTCAGGTGACGGGATCAGTTCGGAGGATCAATTTCCAGTGAGTGTTGGGGGTCATTCTCATCAGAACTGGGCATTCTCATCTCCCGGGATCTATCGTGTTGGTTTGAATGCTTCTGGAGTTTTGGTCGATGGCACCTCAGCGAAGAGCGATGATACCGTCTTTCTATTTGAGGTTTTCGGTCCCACTATTTTTGGGGAAGGTGAACTTGATCTTGAAGTTGCCTATGAAGATGGGGAATGGGAATTGATAGGCCTTGATGAGGTCAATGAGCGGGAAATCAACGCTGATGAACTTGTGATTCTTGGATCATCAGCCACGCAGACAGTTGTGCCTGAAAATCCAGCCTTTGGTTTCCTTGGCACTGCAGGTGATGTCGTTAATGTGTTGCCGCAGGAAGAAACCGAAGGAGTCATCTTCCTAGGTATTGCCGGTGATGAGATTGAGTCGGGTGTTTTTGTTGGAGACGCCGTGGAGTTGAAACTCGTTTCTTCGGAAGGTCCGGGGCATGTTTCGTTGTATGCTGTGGATGCATTCGGCAGTCCAGAGGTCTTCTTCAATACATCTGATGGAATCAGTGACAGCGATGCGTTTCCTGTCAATGTTGGAGGGCACTCACATCAGAACTGGGGGTTCACACAGCCGGGTGTATATCGGGTTGGCTTGCAGGCTTCTGGAAATCTGGCGGGCAATGCTGGTGGGGCTCAAAGTGATGTAGCCATATTCACGTTCAACATTCAGGGAGCAGGCACAGCTACGGATACACCGCGTGTGGTCTTTGACCGGGGTGAGCTGGACATGGAAGTCGCCTACGAGGATGGTGAGTTCGAGCTCGTGCTTCTTGATGAGGTCAACAATTTGGAAATTGAAGCTGCAGACGTTCTCCTCACAGGGACCGCCGCCATATTGGAGCCCGTTCCAAATACTCCAGATTTTGGCTTTCTGGGTTACCCGGGTAAACGCATTTTCATTTTACCGCAAGATGAGCAAGAAGGAGTCTTATTCCTTGGTATTGCTGGAGATGAAATACCAGCTGGCGAGTTCAGTAATGATTCAGTTGGATTGAATCTGGTTCAGGTTACTGGCCCGGGTGATGTCTTCCTCTATGCCACCGATGCCTTTGGTAAGCCCGAAACCTTCTACAATTCGGCCGATGGTATTGATGAAGCGGACGTTTTCCCTGTGAAAGTAGGTGGTCATTCTCATCAGAACTGGGGCTTTTCAGCAGCAGGAGAATATGAAGTGGTCCTGCAGGCTTCAGGTGTCAAAGCTGGAAACGAAGAGTCCATTGTGAGTGAACCCGTTACCTTCTTTTTTCATGTGATCGAGCCTGAGGTTTTCCACTCTGGTGAGCTGGATCTGGAAGTAGCCTATGAAGATGGTGCATGGGAACTTGTTTTGCTGGATGAGCTCAATGAGCGTGAAGTAGAGCCAGATGAATCCTTGCTTCAAGGCGGGGCCACTGTGATGCAGTCAGTCCCGAGCAATCCCGCCTTTGGTTTCCTTGGTTCTGTGGGAGATGCCGTCTGGGTGTTGCCGCAGGAAGAGACGGAGGACGTTCTGTTTCTCGGCATCGCCGGCGATGAGATTGAAGCAGGCATCTTTGAAGATGATGCCGTGGATCTGCAGCTAAAAAGCGTGCGTGGTCCGGGGAGTGTTTCTCTTTATGCGGTTGATGCATTTGGTGCTCCAGTGGTTTACATGAACTCAGGTGATGGGATTGATACCAACGATGTCTTTCCGGTTAAGGTCGGAGGGCATTCACACCAGAACTGGGGTTTTACCGCCCCGGGGATATACAAGGTCGCGCTGCAGGCAGCAGGGACGCTCGTTGAAGGGAATGCATTGATCGAAAGTCAGATAGTTGAATTTACTTTTGAACTTTTGGATGCCTCTTCTTCCATCAGTCTCGCTCGAGAATTGAATGATAGCATCAAGCTTCGCTGGGCGACATCGCCAGGATCAGTCTACCAGCTGCAATCAAAATCTGCTCTAAACGGTGGAGAATGGGGTGATGTGGGAGAGGTGGTGTCAGGGACGGGAGAGGTCATGGAATTTGAAGTGCCAATCATGACAGATGTAGAGTCCTTGTTTTATCGTTTGTGGATAATGCCTTCAGCAACGCCATAAACCCTTTTACAAATGTGGGTGGCAGCGCCTGGCGAATAATGACGACAGGCGCTGCAAACTCCACCTCAACATGACAATGTTCAGCTGATTTTTTGAAATACAATTTGAGTGATGAAGCACCGGACTCAATCACAGTTAAAACCCATTCAGATTCCTAGATATTACTTTGTTTCAAGTGGGTTACCTGTTTGAAAGAATGGCAGTTCGCCTGCCTGATTGGAAAACAGCCTGATTGTGATTGAGCGCTTGAGGAACGCATATCTCCATCGATTTATTATTAATAAGACAAATGAAAAGTCATATATTTATTGCTCCCTGTATTTTAAAGATTTCCTTAGATACAGATATGAGCGCTCAAGTAGACTCGATTAATTTTTCTATTTCCAAGTTGGAGAGTGAGTTTGGATTACAACAAAGCCCTTTACATGATCGCCGGCAATACACCCAAGAAGAATACAATAAATCAAAGCTGATTTGTTTACTTGGTAAACTGAGTTTGAGGGACGCCAGTAAATTACTGAGCGAAAGCAGTATCGATAATCCTGAAAGCATCCTCCTGCAAGATAGTCCTGAGCCCATTGACGCTGAAATTTGTAAACTGAAAAAACAAGAGCATTTGTTAGATGACCTGCTGGATGAAATCCTGAATTCGAGCGTTGATATGGATAACTATTTGATGAAAGCACTTTTATTATACGCGGAAAGGGAATGATTTCGCCAAGATAACAAGCACGACATCGTTTATTCATGCACCAATAATCCGTTTCCTTTTGAAGAATATAAATCCTTAAACAAAGACAAACAAAATGAGAACAACCAAGAATTCATTCAGATTAGCTTTTCAGGCTTTATGCATTTGTGCGTTTGCATGGACTTTATGTGGATGTGGCCCACGGAGCAATAATGACAAATCCGACAGTGGCGAGGCATCCGGTCGGCGCGCGGAGAGTGAACTTCCTTGCGTCATCGTTTCGACAACCGATTTGAAAGGCATCGTGGAAGCCATCGGCGGTGATAAAATTGAACTCCACAGCTTTGGTAAAGGTAATCAGGATCCGCATGATTTAGATATCCTTCCCAGCTATGTTCGCGAAATGAACGATGCGGATCTATGGGTTCAGGTTGGAAACGGCATTGAGGCAGCCTGGTATCCTAACCTGATTCGCAACGCGAATAATACTGACATTCTTGAGGGTTCCGAGGGTTTCATGGACGTATCCGAAGGAGTGATTCCATTGGAAGGTACTGTTGGAGGGGTGCTTGGGGCAGGACATAGCAGTGGTGTGCATGAGGCTGGTAATCCACATTACCTGCTTGATCCGATCGAAGGTATGCGTGTTGCTGAATCAGTGGCCGGTAGATTATCTGAACTGCTTCCCGGTCATGCGGCTGAATTCAAAGGCAACTTGAACAAGTTCCGCAGCCAATTAGCCAAAGCTCTCATCGGTGAAGCATTGGCTGCGCGCCATGATGTTGTCCAGATTGCTGATATGTATATGGCAGGCACCCTGGACGCTTTTCTTGAACAGCAGGGGCATGGTGTGGCTTTGCAAGGCTGGTTAGGGGAGCTCAATGAACACCGAGGCACAGTCATTGTTGGGGACCACGATCTCTGGCCGTATTTTTCTCGTAGGATTGGTCTGTCCGTACTGGGTTACTTCGAGCCTGAACCGGGGATTCCACCAACCACCAAACATCTTCAGGCACTCATCGCTCAGATGAAAACCCAATCAGTGAAGATCATTCTCTCCGCTCCTTACTTTGACAAACGACATGCAACTTTTGTTGCTGACAATACTGGAGCTGTTGTTTTGCCCATGTGTCATCAAACTCAAGCTCGGCCCGGCACGGAAACTTATTTCGATATGGTTCGGCATAACATGGAAACCATCATCATGGGGCTGAAAAAAATACAATCACCCGCTCCTGCCGCACAATAAAACCGTATGAAAGAGGATATCCGAAAACAGCTGGGTCTTGATGAAGGGGCCGTTGATATTCCAGCAAAAACAATGGTTTCCCCTTCAGGAGGGACAAGTGTAGAACAGAAAAGTGACCCCATTGTCCTCGTAGAAAATGGCGGGTTCGCCTATGGCCGGAACTCGATTCTGGAGTCGGTGGAAATGAAGATCAAGGATGGTGAATTCTGGTGTTTCATCGGGCCCAACGGGGAAGGGAAAACAACTTTTATCAAGGCCTTGTTGGGAGCACTCAGGCCAAAACGTGGTTTGATACGCTTGCGTACAGATTTCGCAAGAAGGACCCGTATAGGTTTTGTGCCTCAAAGTTGTGACTTGAATCCAAGTGTCCCGACCACGATTGAATCCTTTGTGAAACAAGGAACGGCAGGTTTGAACGTCGAGCGAACAAAATTAAACCATCGAGTGCGGCGAGCGCTTGAAGTGATGGGAATCCAGTTTATTCGTGAACGAAGCATCTGGCGTGTTTCCGGAGGGCAACGACAGCGAGCCATGGTCGCACGGGCACTGGTCAGAGACCCCCTGATGATGATTGTCGATGAGCCTACTGCTGGATTGGATCTTGCTGCCTCTTCGGGGCTTTTGAAAACCATCACGGAACTCAATCAAAAGCACAAGATTACGGTTATTTTTGTGACGCATGATTTACAGTTGGCGGGAAGGTATGCGTCTCATGTCGCCATCTTTAAAAACAAGCGTGTAATCAATGGCCCGATTGGTGAAATATTGACCGGTAAGAATTTAGAAAAAGCATTCGGTGTCCCCACTGAGGTCCATCAAACATCTTCGGGTGAATATACAGTGCGCTCAAAAGTTGAATTTCAGGAGGCGACCGTATGATAGCTGAATTTATTGAGTCATGGCCTCTTTTTTACCGCACTTATCTGAGTGCCATCATGATTGGCCTATCTCTCTCCCTTCTCGGCGTTGTGGTTGTAGCTCGTGGGAATGTTTTTGTGGCTGCAGCCATCTCTCAGGCTTCCTTGCTTGGAGTGGCGTTGAGTATGTTCTTTCGTCTGGGGCAACCTGTGTTAGCGGCCGTTTTATGCTCTGTGGGCGCTTCTCTACTGGTTGCACGGAAACATTCTGCCGGGGGGAGTTCAAGCAGTGAGGAATTGACCGGATGGCTGTTTCTCATCAGTGGGAGTCTGTCCGTATTGCTACTTGCCAAAATGCCATTTGGATTAAAGGAAATACAGTCTCTTTTTTCTTCCAGTAT
>JBDQII010000011.1:0-24283 GCA_040264395.1 Verrucomicrobiota bacterium | reverse complement strand
TAATAATATCAAGGGGTTTAACTGAGCCCAAAGGAGGACTGCCAAATCCATCGACAACACAATGAGGACTCCTCCCATCGTTGGAGTCCCTCTTTTGTCGGTAACCCTTACTGTTCCACCAGCTTGTTCAGATTTATCCGCATAATACTGACGAAATTTTAAATCTTTCAGCCACCGAATCACCATTGGGCCAAATACCCAGCTGAAGATGAGAGCCGTCATTGCAGCCCCGATACTCCGAACGGAGATGTAACGAAACACACGCAGGGGAGATAAACTATCTTCCCAGGCGGTTCCGGCTGCCCATTCCAGGATGAATTCATGGAGGTAGTAGATCAAAGGGAAAAACCTCCTGTTATTGCAGCCAGACAAGCTGATGAACGTACTGATCGTTTTTCCTTTCCTCGATGTGTAGCATCGTCGGAGAACGTTTTGTCCGCCGCATTGAAGTCTGCTTGCAATTGCTCAGCCAGCTGCTCCAATTTTGCTCCACGGGAGGCTTTGAATAGTAGTTGGTCCCCCTTGCAAATCTGGGGTCCTAATTCACGCGCAGCTTCTTCATTTGAATGAAAATATATACACTGAGCATGACTTTCCTTTTGAGCTCTGAGAACCCACTCGTCTACCCCATCACCTATACCAACAATCACATCAAAGCCAAAGCTCACAGCTTTCGAGGCCAGACGATGATACACTTCTTTCGCGTGTTCTCCCAATTCGTTCAGTTGCCCCAAAACCATGAAAGTTCGGCCTTTCTGTTTGCCCAGGGCTGAGAATGTTTCCATCGATGCCATGACCGATTCTTCGTTGGCGTTGTAGGCGTCATTCCAAAGGGTGGCAACAGGCGTTCGCAACATCTCCATTCGCATGTCGGGCATTTCTGCCTGAGACAAACCTTGCACAATTCGATCGCATGACAGGCCTAATTCGAATGCAGCTGCAAAGGCCAAAGCGGCGTTGACTGCTTGATGCCTGCCAGACACCGGAATTTGAAATAATGTATCGACGCCAAATGTTTGATGTTTGATACGACAAGCAGTACTACTCTCTGAGATGCGACAATCCGACAACTGCCATTGGGCTGATTCACTGAATCCCACAGAGACCAACCTTGCACGTGTGCGTTCTGCCAGTGAAGTGTACCAAGGAGAATCTGAATCCAGGAACAGGACTCCATTCTCAGGCAAGGCTTCGGCTAGAAATCCCTTTTCTTGAGCAATTCCTTCCACTGTTCCGAAATGGCCAATGTGACTTCCTCCCACCGAAGTAATGATTCCATGAGTCGGCCGGACCATCGCGGACAAATGAGCGATTTCACCGGGGTGATTGGTGCCAATTTCAAGAATGGCAGCCTGATGTTCAGAGGCCATATCCAACAAAGTCAAAGGAACACCCACATCATTATTGAAACTCGCAGGGCTGGATATAACGGATAACTCGCTGGACAAGGCACCTTTGAGCAGAGCCTTGGTGGATGTTTTACCATTGGAGCCAGTGATCCCAATCACAGGATAGTCAAACTGTTTACGATACCAATGAGCCAAATGTCCCATGGCTTTTCTGACGTCTGGCACGTCGATCATGGGAAATTCAGGCAACCCCTTGGGCAGCCGAGACTGTGTGATTATCGCTCCCGATAAGCGGGCAGTAATCTCAGGTGTCAGGAATTGGTGTGCATCAAACCGATCCCCTTGCAAAGCCAGAAACAATGTCCCTTCCTTGATTTGCCTTGAATCGGTTTGAACGGAATGAACCGCTTGATTCGCATCTCCATGACAGAGCATGCCACCACAAGCCCTGGCTACCTCTTCCAAAGTGAGTGTGTGCACTTAACTTGCCCTCCTTTCCTCGATGGGTTCAGGAGATCCATGGCCCATCGCGTTCAAGGCTTCAACAGCCGTTTCTTTATCATCAAATGGGACGACCGTGTGAGCAAATTCCTGATACCTCTCGTGGCCTTTGCCAGCAATCACAACAATATCTCCTGCCCGGGCCTCATTTAATGCCGTTTCGATCGCTTCACGCCGATCAATCAAGACTTTGGCTCCATCAGATCGAATGGACAAATAACCAGTCTCGATATCATTTACAATATGCTCGGGTGCTTCTTGACGAGGATTATCGCTTGTGATCCAGGTTAGATCAGCCCATTGAGCAGAAACCCGACCCATTTTATGCCTATTACCTTCATCGCGGCCTCCCCCACATCCAAAAACGCAGTGCAGTCGATGCTTGACCAAAGGTTTCATCGTCGTAAGGAGGTGATAAAGGGAATCCTCTGTATGAGCATAATCGATGAAGAGCGAAAAGGGTTGACCACAATGCACGGGCTCCAGTCGACCTGGCACGGCCGGCATCGTTGACAGCGCTGCCTTGAACGCTTCTGATTTCATCCCGAATTCAAGGGCAATTGCAGCTGAGGCCTGAATATTGGAAACATTGTGTCGCCCGATCAAAGGCACCAGACAGGTTGTTGGATCATTAAAAATTCCTTGCAGTGCGAACCGAGTGTATCCGGATGCAAGCTCCAGATCGCTCGCGAGAATATCGGGGTGAAACGCAGACTCAAGACCAAAGGTGCACACACGACGTCCTTGAAGCGCCATCTGAAGCTTCCTTCCATGAGCATCGTCTACGTTGACAACCCTTAGAGCCGAGGAAGCGACCCCAACAGTTCCGTCCATGAGCATACCCTTTGTCTCAAAAAAGGTCTCCAGACCCGGATAATAATCGAGGTGGTCTCTGGTCAGCTTGGTAAAAACCATGATACGAAAAGGGATACCGTTCACGCGCTTTTGCTCAATAGCGTGTGAACTGACCTCCATCACGCATGCACAACATCCCACCCTTGTCATTTCATGGAGCAAACGCTGGAGTTCAATCGCATCAGGAGTCGTACGTTGAGCTGGAATTTGGCGTGATCCAATCTCGTGGCGGATCGTTCCGATCATGCCGACTTTCCGCCCCATCGAGCGCAATAAATGACAAGTCATGAATGCAACCGAAGTCTTTCCATTGCTACCCGTGATGCCAACCATATCCAATTTGCCGGCAGGATAGTCGTAGAACCATGCTGCAATCAAAGACATCGCTTCGCGCGCATCATCAACCAGAATGAATGGAGCTTTATGGATCCACTCTTCGGCAATGGATTCTGCCCGGTCCACCACAATAGCAACAGCACCTCGATCCAGAGCTGATAAGATAAAGTCATTTCCATCATGATGACTGCCTGATAGCGCTATGAAGAGCGCTCCCGGGACCACTGTTTCTGAATGCTGCGTTATACTGTTGATGGCTTCCACAGGACAACCACGCACTTCCTCATGAGGCAAAACCGCAAGTAGGGATTCCAGAAGTTTAACCATCATTTTGTCCTTCTCAGTCTGCCTTGTAGGAAGTGGGCGCAATCTGCGTCTGCACGATCAGGTCTTCAGGCATTTCCTCGGCAGGCAAATACCATTCACTTGGCTTCAGATTGAGGTAATTGGCCGCACGTTTAGCAATTGCCTTGAAAACAGGAGCTGAGTGGATCCCTCCATAGCCCAGCCCTTCAGGTTCGTTGAAAAGAACTGAAATACAGATTTCAGGGGATTCAGCAGGCAAGAACCCGACAAAAGATGCAAGGTGCTTGCTGTGAGTATATCTCCCATCAACAATCTTGCGAGCCGTTCCGGTTTTACCTGCAACCGTGTAATCATCCAATTTAGCACGACGAGCAGTTCCTTTATTCCCCACCACCTGCGTCATTGCCTTTATGATGTCTCGAGTGGATTCGTTTGTCATGACCTGATGCACCATGTGAGGATCATAATGAGACATCACCTTTCCATCTGGGTATTCGATACGATCAATGATCATCGGTTGCATCAATCGCCCTCCGTTGGCAATCGCGGCCATGGCCATCGTGATTTGGAGAGGTGTGACTGAAATAGTATAACCGATGGCAACACGTGACATGGTGACATCACGCCAATCATCAACATGATGCACTTTACCCGCCAGTTCACCCGGCAATTGAACGCCTGTTTTCTGCCCAAAACCGAAGCCCTTTATGTATTGAAAGAATCGCTCTTGCCCAACTTTCTTGATGATTTTGTAGGTTCCTATGTTGGACGATTTGGCAAACACCTCCATCACCGATAGATTACCATAGCCATGGTCATCGCTTAATCTCCATCTACCATTTGAATAACGTCCGTGGTTACAATGAATAATATCATTCAATCGGGAAGTCCCTTCACTGAGCGCAGAGGAGATCGAGACTATCTTGAAAGTACTTCCGGGTTCGAATTGGTCCATGATAGCCCGGTTTTTACCTGCACCATTGTTTGATGTAGCGGTGGCTGGCTGATTTGGATTGTAAGTCGGATAGCTGGCCATCGCCAGGATTTCACCCGTTTGAGGCCTCACCATGATGACAGTTGCGCTCTTTGGATTGGAGGTTGTTATACCTTTCTTGAGCTCTTCCTCAACAATGGATTGCAATCCGGAATCAAGGGTGAGAACCACATTCAGTCCAGAGCGCGGGGCAATGTCGAGGTGACGGTATTCGCGCAACTCACCGATTTCGGGAGCAAGTTCTGTTTGCCGCCAGCCGATCACTCCGCTCAGATAATCATCACATGTTTTTTCAATACCATCGATACCGCGGGTTAGAAAAACAGTATGACCATTGGATATTTGTTCACGCGATTGAGTGAACCCAACTGCGTGAGCTGCCAGGGTTCCGTTAGGATAAATCCGTTTAAAATCTTCGACCGGCTCCACGAAGATGCCGTATCGCCGCATTTGGTTGAGGAAAGAAATTTCTGATCGAGGCAATGCCTCTTCTGATTCCACAAAAGTATAATTGGCAAGGTGATCTCTGAGTCCATTAAATTCCTGATTGCTCACTTTAATCTTCAAGCGAACATGTGGGTCCAGGACTTCTTTCCCTTTATGAGTTACATAATTCAGCTTGAGTCGCTCTCGAATCCCCTCCTCACTCACATCCAGATATTCGGAAATGGCTTTGGCCATCTTGCCGTTATATCGGTCAATGAAGGCAAGATTGGCGCACAAGATCCTCACCCGCTGATTGGTGGCCAGCAAGACACCTTGCCGATCAAGGATTTTACCCCTCTCTGTTTCTTGCAGGTAAGTGCGATGCGTCTTCTGCTGCGCTTTCGAAAGCAATTCCTTGTGCTGAAAAACTTGCAGATAAATCAATTTGCCAATCACTAAACAGAAACCAAGCACCAAGAATCCAGCGAATGTCAACATCCGCTGGAGCTGCAGTGACTGCACAGGCAGCACATCAAGGGGCTTTTTGGAGGGAGTCATGGTAGATACCTCCGGTTAAACCGATTATAAGACACTCGGCTTAGAGAGTAGGCTGAACTGTCAGGTGACATTTTTTTCGGAGACGGATTGGCTACCAATTTCGAGTCCGGAAGTGGCAGACTAAGTATATCCTCGGGTTTGGGGGCCACTAGATCAAGCTCACGTCGTCGAACCTCTTTTTCGAGATATTGCGGAGAGGTTAAGGCAACGAATTCCTCCTGCATCAACTGATTGGAACGCTTGAGAGAGCGTAGCTCACGCTCGAGTGTCCTGACTTGCTCGGCCTTATGATGCAAGGATTCTTTCTGGTGCAGGAATCCGACGCAGGATGCGCCGAATATAAGGCAGACAGCTGCGCATCGGACGAGCCATCCGGCACTGATAACGGCCTCTGTGTGACGATGATAAGTATTCATACAAACTAAACGACTTCATGATTTACAACAAAAATAAGTCCCCTTTCATGGGGCGAAACCGGATTCCTCGTCCGATTCCATTTTACGACAATTCAGGATCAAAAAGGATTGGTTTTCCTCGAGCCAACAAACTGCTTTTGCCAATCCATTTCTTCCCCCAAAGGCAAATTTTTTAATTTTACGATCGTTCTTAACTGCGCACTGCGTGCTCTCGGATTCCTTCGGATTTCTTCCTCCGATGGTTTGATTGCTTTTCTGGGAAACCATTTTGCCACAGCCTCCCTGGGTTTCCTCAATGCCGGTGTGTCCATCGCGTCACCGGGCGTATAATCTCTGGACCAATGATTCCCAAACTGCTTGACCATTCTCGCTTCAAGCGAGTGAAAGGAAATAGTGACCAATCGTCCTCCCTGTTTAAGCACTTTCCATGCTGCAACAAGCCCCTGTGATAACTGTTGCAGCTCATCATTGACCTGCAATCTCAGTGCTTGAAAAACCTTGGTAGCAGGGTGTTTTTTGTCTCCGCGTCTACCTAGCAGTTTTTCAATACATGCGGCCAATTCCAGAGTTGTTTCGAAAGGCTTCACCAACCTTGCCTCCACAATTGCACGCGCAATACGTCGAGACCTTGATTCTTCGCCAAATTCGTAAAAGATACGAATCAACGCGTCCTCACTCCAGACGTTAACAATGTCGGCGGCCGTTTCCTCTTCATCCGCTCCCATGCGCATGTCCAGCTTACCTTCTTTCAAAAAACTAAACCCCCTGTGCCCCCAATCCACTTGAGGAGAACTTATCCCCAAATCCATCAGTATTCCGTCGCAAGCATCTTCTTCCAGCCAACTGGCAACGTCTGAAAACCTGCTCCGCCTGATCTCAAACCTTCCCGTGTAAGGTTTGAGACGCTCTTGCGCATACTCGATCGCATCACTATCCCTATCAACCGCATAAAGCCTTCCATCAGGACTGCTTCTTTCCAGAATCTGTATTGAATGACCAGCGCCCCCCAGGGTCATATCCAAATAAACGCCACTTGCCTTCGGATCGATGGCTAACATCGTCTCTTCCGGCAATACCGAAGTGTGATGAAATACCCGATCCATACATCAGGTCACTCAACCTTTCCTTAGCCAGCTTGAAACCGCCTGCGCCACTCTTCTCAGGAGCGAGGGCTTGCGGTCAGGTAATTCATGGCCCACCTCGGCTACAGGCTCCTTGAATTCAATAGGGATTTCAAAACAAGTGTCCGCCCCTTCCGCACTTCCGATGGGAATTATTTTCTCAAACAGATCCTGCTGATATCCATTAGGGGTTTCGCGAGAGAACGCGCTGTCACCCTTGTGAGCTCGTTTGAATACCCCATGCCTGGTCTGCACCTGAACAGGAGCCTGACCTGAAGAAATAGCAATCTCCCGGTGTGCGCCGAAAGATTGCTGTTCTTTGTGGGTTTTGTTCATAGGGCCTGGATTTAAAATCTGAGCATTGACTTTGGATCCGAAAACGATGTGGCGTCCCCCTTGGTGCCCCCTCTTCACTCGAAATGCACCCATCTTACGCTGATCAAAGCGTGGGATCATTCCTGGTTTAGAAGGTGCAAATCGGCCATGTAGGTGATTCATATCCTCAACCACTAGACCGGTTGACATATATTTTTTCAGATTCATCCTGATGTTGCTTAAAAAAGTTTAATAGCCTCGGGGTAGGCTTCGTCATCTTTAACGCTTACCCCTTGGTGATATACGTCGTGATTCCATATCTGAAACCGATCAAACATCCCGACAACGACTACTTTACTTCTGGGTTCCAATCCAGTGACCTTCATCAGGTTCACTGGCAACGTCAGTCTGCCCGTTCCATCCAACTCAACAACAGCTGCATCCTTGGAGAGTGAACGTCTCACATTTTCAGCCTGCGGATCCGAAAAGGGACGAGCATTCATTTTCCCTACCAAATCATTCAGGAGCGGCGGCAACATCCCGAGCACGCAAGGCGGCAAGGAAGTGTCCGTCTGCCACTTTACCAAAGCAAATTGCGTGGCTCCTGCAGCCAAGCGCCACGAGTGAGAAATTTGAATTCTTCTCTTGGCATCTAGTCTCGGTTCAGATGAACCAAGAAAAATGGTCGATTCGGTGGACACGACAAATCAAAATTACATCAGCAGTCACAAAGGACCACTTTTTGGGCTAAGTCCACACATAATGACCTAAACCAACACCGCGTCAACACAAAAAAAAATCATTCAAGGTTGTTTCAAAAAAGGTCGAGTAAGGTTGTTTTGCTAATTAAAACAATAATAAGACAGGAAACTAAAACACTTTATCGATAACTTAAAAATCATTCACCGTTGGTTTTATCGAAGTTTGAAGTCAGTCTTGGTCATTTTTCACATCGTTTGACCGCATTTTGAAACCCCACAAGTTGACACCCTGAATTGTGAGATACCTCAAAATAGTGACCGCCTCCTGTTCTGAATTGCTTTTTTGTTCCAAGCTAGTCATTTAAAGCCTTCATATTGCAGAATGAAAATGAATCCTTGAATTTCGCTATTTGGAGCATTTTACATTTTAACATAAATTTGCTTTATTGCAATGGATGCGGTTTGATCCGATCCACTGATTTATTAATGTGAGCAATCCATCTTCATCCATAAAAACAGACGCGTTTGATTTTGAACTACCTCAAGAGCTGATCGCACAACATCCAATTGAAGGTGCTCGCGATCAATCAAGATTGTTTTGCTATCATCGGTCAAAACAATCCATCAAGCACCAGGGTTTTCAGGAAATCGTCTCGCATCTGCATGCCGGCGATCTTCTGATAATGAACAATACCAAGGTCATTCCCTCTCGATTACGAGGGGAGAAAGCTCAATCCGGAGGTAAGATCGAACTTCTTCTCATCGAAGCAACGGGCCATCAGGAGTGGTTGGCCATGCTGAAACCGGGGAAACGCGCCCATCCTGGAACATTGATTGATCTGCACGACCAACATGGGGAAAAATCGGGCGTTTTGGCGAAGGTGATTGATAAAACCGAAAGCGGTCAGTTTCATATAAGATTCTCTGATGGAATTGATATCATGAAATTACTGGAGGAATATGGAGAAATCCCTTTGCCTCCGTATATCCACCGTGAACATGCTCCCTCTTCCAATGACAGTATTAGGTATCAAACAGTATACGCAGAAAATGAAGGGTCTGTTGCAGCACCAACTGCGGGACTGCATTTCACTCCCGCATTAATGGAGGCACTCGAGAAAAAGGGGATTCAAATTGCTTTTGTCACTCTCCATGTCGGTCTTGGCACCTTCAACCCCGTCAAAGCTGAGTGGGTCGATGAGCACAAAATGCACAAAGAGCGATACATGGTTTCAGCTGAAACACTGAAAATGATCAGGGATACCCGCAAAAGAAAAGGAAAAATCACCGCTGTGGGCACCACGAGTTTGAGGGTTCTGGAGTCGTTGGCTCTCAAATGGAAGCCTTCCGATCCAATCCAAGCCATGCACGCAAGCACCGATATTTTCATTTATCCTCCGCATAGATTCCAATACACGGATCGATTGATCACTAACTTCCACCTCCCCATGAGCAGCTTGATCATGCTTATCTCAGCCTTTGCATCCCCTGGCGACACGGATGGTGTGGAACACATCAAACGCGTTTACAACGAGGCCATCAAATATAAATATCGCTTTTTCAGCTATGGTGACGCCATGTTGATTGATTCATGATTGGACAATGACTGGATCTCCCCACAGCGAACAACGTCCGTGGATCGCTTTGAATATGGCGATGACCGCAGATGGGAAGGTCAGTGGACCGAGGGAACGTCGTGCATCGATTGATACAAAAACGAGCATGCGGCACATGTCTGAATTCGGCAGTCCGCGCGACCATGCTCGTTTGCTCAGAATCAGAGCTTCCATGGACGGAGTCATCTGCGGTCGCCATACCATTGAGTCTGGGGAGATTGATCTGGGGCCCGGCCCGGGCAAATATATCAAACTTCGCAAGAAAAACGGACTCTCACCTTACAACAGGCGAATCATCGTCAGCGCATCGGGGCAATTGGATCTTCAATGCCGGGTATTCCAGGAAGATTTTTCTCCGATATTGATCGCAACCACAGAAACTGGCAAAGCCGCATGCGAAAAGCCATTCAGTACGATGCCGTGGATCAAAATTCATTCCTTTGGCAACTCACAGATTGATTGGGGTAAACTTACTTACTGGTTGAAAAAACATTGGAATATCCATCGGATGGTCCTTGAAGGAGGAGGCATCTTAAATGATGCGTTCTTCAGGCATTCATTGGTTGATGAAATTTTCCTGACAATTTGCCCTGTGCTTTTTGGAGGCAAGAGCAACGCCACGATCAGTGACGGGGTCGGTATCCCCAATCTATCGGACGCAACCCGATTCAGGTGTGTGGAGCATAAATGTATCCAAGGCGAAATGTTCTTGAGATACCTCGCGGTCAAGACTGATTGACAGCTGACCGAAAACGCTGCCCACTGACAAGCATGCCACCCATACAAACCAACATCGTGGTGACCAGGCCAATCAGAGTAAACCATGGCCAGGCTATGAAGTCTCCGGCGTAGGTCTTGACACAAAAAACAACAATAAGGCTGAGGATCATTCCAATCATTAGAGGCCAGGCAGGCCGTTGCTTTCCACGAAACAGAAGAGATAACACCAGACCTCCCAATAAGCCACCGGCGGTCAGCCCGCTTAAACTGAACGCCACATTGAGCACCGTGGGTTGGCTTTTCGTCCACCAGGCAACTCCAATCAATAAAACAGCCCAGGCAAGAGTAGAGACACGACTGAATTTCAACTGAGAGGCGTCGTCTTGTTTGGGGTTAAACCATCGTTGATAAAAGTCCATGGTGGACACAGAAGCCAACGCGGAGAGTGCTGAACTTACCGACGACATGGCTGCTGAGATAATCCCGACGACCAGGAACCCCTTTATGCCTGACGGCAGTTCGGAAAGGATGAAAATAGGGAAAATATAATCTGCCTTTTTGACACCCGGACGGATCTCGGGAACGGCTATTTTCATCTCTGGAAATTTTTGATAAAAAGTCCAAAGTAAAATTCCAATAATAAGGAATAACAACATGAGCGGAAGAATTAAGACCGCACTCAATATCAATGCCTTCCGCCCTTCCTTCAAATCACGGCAAGCCAACACTCTCTGAACAATCAACTGGTCTGCACCATGCGTCGACATGGTCAGGAAAATCGCCCCAAAAACGCCCATCCAGATATTGAAAGGCATACTGAGTGAAAACTCTCCACGAAACCACTCCCACTTGCCCGCATCCATGGAGTCTTGAAGGAGTTCACCGCCACTCCCGTACAAGCCCGGCAGGTATAACACTACAAAAAATCCCCCTATGAAAAATAGACCAAATTGAATCGCATCTGTCCACACCACTGCTTTGAGTCCACCAACGCAGGTGTAGATCAGAGACAAACCAACAAACAAAAGGATGGCCCAGATAATTCCGCTTTCACTCAAACCGAGCATCAACTGGATCGGAATACAAGTTACATAAACACGCACTCCTGCCGCCAAAGTACCGGCGATCAGGAAGAATGCCCCAGCAGTAAGACGTCCCCCCGCTCCGAATGTTTGATCAATCAAAGCATAAGGCGAATAAATCTCACCACGAAAATAAAAAGGTGCGATCCAGATAGTAAGAGCCACGCGCGCCAGCACGTATCCGATCACAATCTGAATAAAGGTTAGATTTGTTCCACCGTAAGCAAGCGCTGGAACACCGATAAAAGTCAGTGCACTGGTTTCGGTGGCCAAGATAGAAAGACCAACTCCCCACCATGGAATATCGCGTCCTCCAAGAAAATAATCACGGGCACCCTTTTGCCCCTTGCCCATAGAAATACCCAGTATGACGATGGCCACCAGATAAACAACGATCACGCACCAATCTGACATCTGAAGGAATTGCATCAGACAATTGTGAGTTGAAGTGATTCAGACTGATTCCTGGCACTCAGAGATTCCAATGAAGGCAACGGCATATTCTGTATCACGGATTCCACCTTACTCCATTCTGACTGGGACCATTGAAGAGATTGACAGGCAGATTGTCCAAATCCCAACAAAACCTGAGCTTGATATTTGGCTAAACCTTGTCTGATGGGAATGGAAAAAAGGTGCAGTACGATACCGTAAACCAACATGTGCCAGCCATGGGCGTCCCCTTCCAAGACAGAGGATCGGTATCGCGATAAAAGACGCACATCCCGCATACCTCTGAGCTTTCTTAATTGATTGCGTCCGAGCGCAAGACTCGCTTGTTCGAACATTTTGATGAGAGGTTCAGAGCCGAGTTGCTTGTCCAGCAAATATAACTCGTGGAGTGCGTTTCGAGAGGCAAACTCTGAGGCCGTCACGATCGCTGGGAGCTCGATCGGAATTAACACATATCGAATATACTGCTCTGAAAACCGGAGGAAGGAATCCGTGTCGTTGACCTTTTCAAATCGCATGGAGGGAGCCATCACCCTCCCCGGAACGACCTCACCCAATCGATGACACAGGATCGAAAGATCCTGATGGAATGTTTCCATCTCATTGTGAGAAGCTGTGTTAGATTTTGTCATCAGTCATGGGTGTTTGGAGCAATCGAGAATGAGTAAAGGCAATCAATGAAAAGCATGATCATCAAACTTTTTCCTGCCTTAGCATCCTCTTCACCTTCAAAGAGGCGAACCTGAGAACAAATGCCGGAGGGGCAACGCATGCACTCATTTGTTTCGGAACATGCTCTCGAAACACTTCTCTTTCTGCCAGAGACAAGTGGCTGGCTCAAGCCTTATCGGTCGAAGGCTTCTTGAGTTGTAAAAGTTGTTTGAAATCGCCATTTGAAGAATTTCCTGCGATTCATTCTTTCTCATACCCTTCTTCGCCCAAGAAACATGAGTAACAGCATTGAGCCATGAAATGAGCAACAGATACAGGACGACCAAAAAGGAAGGCCGGTCCCCGAAGGAACCGGCCTTTTGCTTTTAGAACTGATACTTTAACGGAAAAACTGTTTTACTCGGCAATATAGAACTGAGCTGACTGATCAGGCGCAACTGAATAAGGCGAGCTTGCTCCAGCAACGGGAGCAAAAGGCCCTGTCACACTTGCAGAACTTTTCAAATTACCCTCAAATTCAATCACCACGTTGCCATCTGCGATTCTGATGGAATTGACCTGACCGCTGCCACCGCCATTTCCGGGGGTAAACTCTACTTCCGTGTTACCCGCTTCGTAGTGTGCTTTGATGCGCTCTGGCGAAAGGGCTTTGTTGTAAAGCGCCGCTTCGTCCAACCAACCGTCAAACCACATCAAATTACCTTCAGCCCAAAAATCAGGGGAAAAAGTTCCACTGGCGATAAAATCAGCTAGAACAGCTTCCTCATTGCGAGCACCAAAAGCAATGTCATCTGAGTGGTTGTAAAGCAGGTGGACTCCACTTGCTTGACCGAATTGTTCACCGTTCAGATAACCAGTCAAAGTTCCCTCAAAGCTATCCGGATCAGAGTCATCACCATTGAAGACCATCACTGCATGATAAACCGTATTCGCTTGGATCGTAGTCCCAATTGCAACCGGATCTCCGTTCGTGGGAATTCCAGTTTGCTCGGTTGGGAGAACCCCTCCCCATGCCTGCTCAGCACGGTTGATCGCTGAGAACCAGAGTTCCGCCTCTTGTGGATTGTCACCGGCCTGCGTACCTCGCAGATAAACGTTCAAGCCACGGGTGGCCCCACCTTGTTCGTAGATGATTTGAGAGTCAGGCACATCGGCAGCGAATCCTTCACCCAATGGATCTGAGTTAGGCAAGTTCCTCGCTTTGAACCAGATTTCAATGGTTTTCTCCTTCCATCCGGGATTACCCGAAGCCACGTTGATGTTTTCATGATCGGGAATGTCCAGATAAGTCATTTTTGAAGCATCGAATAAAACGGAGCCAGAGGTCGCTCCAACGACTAGACGTTCTTCAGTAAGCGAGGGACCGTTGTAATAAGTTCCGGTAATACCACCTCCCAATTCGCTGACTGCGACAGCTCCAGAGTTTTCACCAAACTGCCAGTATGCAAAAGGTTCATCCTCCAATACAGCCACCATACCCGTGGGCACATCGAAGCGATGCTCAAGGGTCCGTTTCATCTCGGGATCACTTTTTTCAATATAAGTCAAAGTTGCCAAATGATTCCCACCTTCAAATGTCTCTGAATTGTCAAAGGAAACAATGACAAGGTCACCATCGATTTCAACGGAAGGAGATGCGATCCGCGCTCCGTCAAGAGTAAGTTCAATTGAATCAGGATCTATCAGAATGTCACCGTTCGTGATTTCAAAGGACACTTCATGAGCAAGAGTTCCACTCACAGGGGACAATCCAGAGACATAGGGTCTGGATTGAGCCGTTTTATATGCCTTGATGGCATTGGGATTGTCACGATCATTGATCAGGATTTTTTCGCCATCGATCACACTGAAGAATTCCACGTTAGCACCACCCGTGCCCTCGAACCAAAGCAAGCGTGTTGGGTAAAACCCAGATTCCTCGACATAGATGTCGAACAATGAGTCAGAAGCGCCGCGACCTCCATTGAAACTACCCAAGCTTTGAGAGAGCATGTCCTGAGGAGCTGTTCCAACGGTCACATCAAAACCATCGTCACTGTTCACTCCGAGAGTATGCCAGCCTTGATTCAGTTCAAGATAGGTCAGAAACTCCGCGGCAATACCATCAGTAGACTCATTGAATCCCGGTATGTTAGGGATAAGCGCATCCGGAAAACCGGTCGCATCTGTAAAATTACCTTGTGCAGCTTCAGCTTGATCAAAGTTGATGATGCCGACGTCCACCGGGCTGAACTGCCAATCCGTGGCGTTTGATGGACCGGCTTCATTGATATAGCCATTGCCATCCGCATCCGTATATCCACCACTCAACTGCAAATTGGCGTTGGCGATCTGCGTCCCATGCAAATTCGTCGCTCCTGATTGATCCTGACTGATCTGCGAAACATGAGCCAAGAAACCATTTGAATTAGCATCCACAGATCCATTTTTGAAAAGTGGAGGCACCTTACCGTAGATTTCGGAGACCAGAAAAGTCAGGTCAGCAGCATGCTCATTACCACCCGCATCGGTGAATTTGATATGAATGTCATGAGAGCTTAGTGAATCAGGAACACTCGGGAATGCATATGAAACATTTGCAATCCCCCCCGAGGATGCGACGCTTACATCGATAGAAGCGCCGTTCAGGGTCGCTGCCACACTGTCTGCATCAACAGGCTGACTGAATTCCTGAATAGTGATGTTAAAACCATCCCTGTTTCCCCCAAAGGAAACAATCCGTGGAGCTGATTGTATAGTGGAGGAGTCCAAGCTTGGCTTCTTGATCAACCCCAGAACGGCAACCTGATCTGAAAAAGCTTCCAGTCCCACCGAGCCGCCAATCGCTTCCTGCTGAGTACTGACGGTAATCTTGTCATTCGCAGAAAGACCTTCAAGAAGGATGGACAAGGTGCCTGAGGATGTGCTGTGTCCATCTGCGCTGCGGATATAGTGTGTTTTCGTTTCTGCACCTGGATAAACATTACCATTGATTTCGACAGTAATTCGCGGGTTGGGGCGCTGTGAAGACTCAAGCGCTTCCATGAGGTCATTGTAAACAAGCAGATAATCACCAGCAGCGCGAACGGTAATCGTTTCACCGCTGTGATTGTATGCTGCACTGTCGCTTAAACTTGGATTTTCCCAAATAGCCTGCGATTTGGTGGCCGTGTTCCAGTTTTCAGGATTGGCATCATTGGTCGTTTCGACTGCACTGGCCATGAAGACACCATCATCAGTAATTTTTTCAATGAGAATGGAAGCTTTTTTACCCGTTGGAAGTACGGCTTGACCTGTGTTTCCAGAATTTAAATAACGGAGAGTCTGAGTGGTCAGTGTCTGGCTGCCATCAACCTGAACGATACCAGCGAAATGTACAGAGGATTCGATGTGACCACTGGCATTGCGGTTGTAACCTTGCCGCGACTGGCCTCCTGGAACAATCTGACCATCAAGCAGGATTTCCAGCGAAGGAGACAAACGCGAAGAAGTAACACGCTGTAGGGGAACGTTAACATAAACAAGATAGGTGCCGCTGCTAAGTTGAATACCTGAATTACCATCCGAATGGGTAAACCCATTGTCACTGCGATTTGAAACCCATGGTAATTCTGCAGGATCATCACCAGCACCTTCAAAATCAGGATTCAAGTTGACTCCCGCAAGAGAATCGTCCGACAAACCTGAAAAAACGGTTCTTGAGTCCTCCGCTTTTTCAACAAACAAGCTGGCGGTTTGGATTTGAGTACTCAGCGCAGGCTGGGCCGTTTTCCACGCCTTGACTTCGATCACATCTCCGGCGGATAAACCAGGAAGAAGGAGGTGTGCATGATTGGAAGTTTCCTGCTGCATCATGGCATTGCGCGGTTGATTGCGAATATAGCCTGACTGCCCCATCGAGCCAGCAGCCGGTTCGCCGTTAACGTAGACTTCCATGCCCTGAGAGGGACGATTATCAGCCGTGTTGACACTGATGACCGGCATCGTGGCAGCCACAATGTAGTCACCATCCTCGAGAACTGTTAATTGATGCTGGGAATCCACGCTGTGATCAAAGACCGAGGGATCAATGGAAGAACGCTCATTCCACGCAATGCTAACAGGGCTTGCCGAGACGAGGAAATCCAATCCTCCCTCTATTTTACTTCCCTGAAGAAAGGCCGCTTTTTGCACGGCAGCTTGACACGCAATATTCACCATGAAGGCGAGCACCGCACCGAGAGTACATATTTTTAGTGACTTCATTATGTATAAGGCACAAGTCCTTTTCTTAGATTTGGAACCTTATCATTAGAGTTCAGGCTTTTGTTCACGGTCAAACCAAAAATACAAAAACAAACCCGATTTTGATGAAAGAAAGAGCCGGACTTGTGAAAGCGTGTCCCCATACCTATGCCCTGGTGGAAGTTATCTTGGCAGGTAGATTTAAAAAGCAATCAAAAAAAAAGTAGGTCAATATTCAAATCGAGCTCTTTAAACTCCCGATCGCTGTTTCGAATACTTGACAATGCAGGGCAGATCCGATGGATTTGTTCAATACCAGACGACGATCGATGGCAAACCTGTTTTTGATAAAGAGAAATTTAAAAACTGAATTTTACAAACTCGATGGGTGCTGACACGTGCAAGTTCTCTTTCCATTCCAGAAAAACACCCGGGCAGGCAGCGTTGAAGGGGATGGGTGAGCCAGACATATATGACAACTGATTATCCTTACCATGAAAGGCAATCTATGAAGAATACGATACGCAGATGGATCCTTGTAATCACTGGAGTTATTTCATGCACTTTTCAACTCCAATCAAATGAAGAGATTCCATCAAGCATCCAGAAAGTTCTGCGTCACACCCAACCACTTGCTCGCCCAAGACTCGATCGACTTCCTCTGTACCTGTGGTCAATAAATCATGCTTTGGCTGGCGTATCCGAAACTCAAACCCGAATCGCACTGCAGGATCTGGATCAGCGAGGCATCGGATATTGTGTCAATTGGAATCATACGTCGTTTGAATCATCTGTTGAGGAGGGATTGCGAATCGCAAAGTTACAGAAAACGCTTGGTCTAAAAATAAGCGTCAACGCCAACGCATGCCTTCACCACCTCTACGACGGAACCAAAGCCACCGCCCATGTTGATAAAAATGGAGAGGCTTTTTGGGATACCTCGTTCGGACCCGAAACCGGCTGTCCATTTGCTCTGGAGCATCGCATACCTGTCATCGCTGATAGAATCACTCGCTTTGTAGATGCATATCATGCCGCCAATCTGAAAATTGATTTCATCTTTGCAGATTGGGAAATTGATGGACCGATGGAGTGGAACGATGCGTGGGAACACTCTCAACAATGCACCCGCTGCCAGAAGAATCTCCCTCCCGGCTCGGATTTCAGGGTTTTTCAGTCCGTCTTGCGCAGACTCAGAAGTTCATTTCAAAAAAACATGTTCAGCGCTCCTGTTCTCAAACGCTTCCCTGATGCTCTGGTCGGAAATTACGGAGTCAATCCACACGGAGGATCACGCTACTGGTACGATTATTATGAAAAGCTTCCAGAGGTAGCTCCTACCCTCGAGGATCATGCAGCTACCTACCGTGAGTGGGCTCCGGAATTCAAAAGGTCTGGTTACACGATGTCGATGCCAGTGGTTTATACCTGGTATTCTATTTTTGAATCTTATCCGTTTGGTATTTCAGATTACCGTTGGTTCTACAACATGCTCAAAGTCGCTTCAAATGCCGGAGCACACACTCCAGCAGGAACTCCTTCAGTGCCATTCGTCCACTGGCACACTACTGCTCCACCTGCCGATCTATCCGAGCCTGTTGAGCAATTCTCGGAAAAGGCTTATCAGGATCTTCTATGGCACACATTATTGCGTGGTCATGACTCTTTTTTTCTTTGGTGTCTGTATGAAGAACTGGAGAAAGAAGTCGCTTTGGTTCACGAAGTTTATGCGCAATCCATGGAATATAATGACTACATACAACATGGTATTCCGATCGATCAATATGTTCCTGGAGCCCCCAGCCCGGTTATTTCAGGACTCAGACTCGGCAACAAGGTATTGATCAAACGAGACAATTTCAATGTAATGTCCGGGAAGCTTTCAATCAATCTTTCCGAAACGGAGTCCGTTGAAATTCCGACTGACTTTGATCTGGGGGTTCTTCCTGTTTCCGCGAAGAACAAAGGACCTTCCTGGATTGAGTCATCTTTTCCGATCGGTTTTTATGAATTCCCGGCGGATAACTCGGTTTTGACCGACATGGCAAAGGCTGGCATCAACCTGATTCGATGCAGCAGCAAGAATGACCTCGACCGCGCCGAAGCTCTTGGCATGAAGGGTTGGATGCCTCTTGGTGTTCAGGAGGGTTTGACAGACAATCTCATGCAGCGAGCTTCGGAACACTGGAATCACCCCGCATTAGCGGTTTGGGAAGGTCCTGATGAAATCATCTGGACTTTTACGGCGTATAGTTTTCTGGAGGAGCGTGCCGGATTCACACGTGAGGACTGGGACAAACAAAGACCAAAGGCTGTCCAGTATGCTGCATCAGTCGGACCAAACCTGCTTTACCGCATGAGGGAAAGCATCGACTGGTTAAAGCGGAACGACCCGCAAAAACGCCCTTTCTGGATCAACGAAGCCGCAGATAGCGATGCTTTTTATGCCAGAGGATATGTTGATTCCATTGATATTATCGGCTGTGACTACTATGCCGTTCGGGCCACTGGATCGGACATGACAAGTATTGGAAGATTGACAAAACGATGGGATGCAATCGGGAAGGGACGCCCAGTATGGATGGTATTACAAGGATTCTCATGGCATGCCTTAAGAGATGACAGGGAAAGACGGTATCCAAGTTTTTCTGAATCGCGCTTCATGGCCTACGATGCGATTGTTCACGGCGCTCAAGGTTTGCTTTACTGGGGAACTGAGACCATCGACGAACCCATGTTCAGGCAATCACTTTATGCAATCACCTCGGAATTGGCATCCATTCAGCACTATTTGAGGAAAACAAATCAGTCTCCAATTCCAACCCGCATCATCCCTGATCTATTTGAACCGAAAAGCCTCGGAGTAAAAGCTATCTTAAGCGCCCACGAAACAGACTCACTACTCATTCTTGTAAACAAAGATGCGCATGGACATCTGGGTGTGGAAATCCAGGGACTCGAAGCATTGAATGGGCAAAGGCTGCATTTACTCTACGGGCAGGAAATGCAGATCCCCGACAAGGGAAGTTTCATCACTCGAATGCAAGCGAATGAGGTCAAGGTATTCGCGACTGACCCGAGCTTGGCCAAGGGCGCCAGAGAAGGCCGCAGCTTTCTGGATCAGATAGAGTGAAAACTTGATTCCGGAGTTGCGATGTTATTCGTTTGATCACAGGGACATTCACAACGCATCCGAGAATGGGATGTATGGATGCTGCTTCACCTCGGTAAAGTGTCCAGAAGCATCGTGGAAGCTCGTTTCGCTTCAGGATATAAAAATCTGCACTGCCTTGAATTATTTCCACCAAAAAAAACTCCACGAACTTGTCACTTGGAAATCCATTCTCTGACAGGCATTGTAATCTTATGTGTTCCAATTTGATGACTTCAGAATCTCGATGCCAACTCAGGATGAGAGTAATCCTTCTGCCTTTGCTCGTGATTGCCTCTTTTTCGATGTTAAGCGCTGAACCAAAGCAAATCAGTCAGCGGGGAATCCGACACAGTTTTTTAGCGTGTGGCAACATGACCGCAATTTTTGATGAAAACAGTCAAATCGTCTGGCAGTTAAAAAGCGGCTCCAGAGATGGTTATGTTTTACCCGACGGAAACATTTTAATTTCAACAGGAAAAGAAGCTCAGGAATATACACGGTCAAACAAATTGGTCTGGTCTTACAGCTTGCATCCAGACAACCAGGAACTAGGAACTGCCTTGCGCCTTCCGTCAGGCAATACGATGGTCGTCGAGCGAGGGATTAAACCTCGCTTGCTCGAAATCAGCCCGAAGGGCAATGTCGAAGCTGAGATCCCATTGCAACCAGACACCGACAACGCCCACATGCAAACCCGTATGGCTCGTAAATTAGCCAATGGAAATTACATCGCTCCTCATCTTCTGGGGTTTGTCATCAAGGAATATCAAGCGGATGGAACGGTAGTCCGCGCTATCAGGACCGACTTACCTGAACTGGGCGGCCGAGACGCTGAAAACTGGCCGTTCACCGCAATCAGACTGGCCAACGGCAATACACTCGCCAATTTGACGCATGGCAATAAAACTGTGGAATTCGATGGGAATGGAAAAGTTGTCTGGCGCGTGGATAACTCGGATGTGGATGGGAGATTCAGCGATCCATGCGGAGGACAGCGATTACCCAACGGCAACACAGTGATTGCCAGCTATGCCCAGCGGGATCCCTCAAAAGCAAGATTGTTTGAGGTCACACCGGATAAGAAGGTTGTATGGGAGTTTTTCCATCCAAAAGCACATGCGCATGGTATTCATGTCATTTCAACCAATGGAAAAAAACTCACTAATGATTCCATGAAGTAAGTTCAGAACACTCTTTCCTGAATCAGCGTATCCCATGACAATTCCACAATGCAATTGGGATAACAATGGGCATGGATGCTCAATTGCTTTTCGTAGGTTTGAATTAAATCTCAAAAGCCAGGAGTCATTTCAGCGCAAGGCTGCTTGCATCGCTTGCTGAATTTCCGGGATTTGACCGTACGGATCCTTCTCAATCTCACAATAATTCAACAAGTCCCTTGTCAGTTGCCGAATGACCGAGGCGTGCTCAGGATCTTGAAAATGATTGAATGCTTCCTCCGGGTCAGCCTTGAGATCCATCAACCAGGGGCGTTCGTTTTTGGAGTATACCAACTTGAAACGATCGGACACAGCACAGAGCCAGCGCTGCCCTGTGGTGCTGCGTAAAAAAGCCCGGTCCTGCCAACCCTCAGGTGACCTGCCTTCAAACCAATCGGAAGCATCTCGCCCATCGGTTGTCATCTTGCTGTTAACGCCCATGAGAGAAAATACCGTGGGCATGAAATCCACACATGAAAGAGCCACGTCAATGCGCGTGTGCCCCTTCACTCTGGACGGATATCGAAGTAAAAAAGGGATGCGTGCAGATCCTTCGTAAGGGTTACCTTTGTTCAATCGACCGTGTTCTCCACAGAGATCTCCATGGTCAGAGGTAAAGACGACCAAAGTACGATCAAGCTGACCTGTTTGTTCGAGGTGTGCCAGTATGCGGCCCACATTGTCATCAATGCATTTGACCATTCCGAAATAATGAGGCATGAGACGCCGCAAAGTCGCTACGGTCAACTTGCCCTCGCTGGGTGCCCAGGCAGGTATTTGAGCTTCCGGCTTACGGATGGTGGAAGGGATGGGTATGACAACATCATCATACATCGAGTCGTAGGGTTCGCGCACCGTGTTGGGCCCATGTGGGTCGGGTAAACTCAACATCAGACAAAACGGCCTGCCCCCTTCTGTTTCCATAAATTCAATTGCTCTATCGACAAGGAAATCCGTGGAAAAAGTCTGATGATCGGCACCGTTCAGATCGTAGTTGGGTTGACCTTTTTGATTGCGTCCCCCTACCCGAGGCAAGCCATTGATTAATTCGAATTTCTTCCAATGTCCACGATTGAACATGAATCGATTGTCATCGAAACCAAACCTTCTTTGCGGTGCCCATTGAGGTTTACCTGCCCCATCCAAATGCCATTTACCTATGAAACCGGTTCTGTAATCCCGCTGCCTCAAGACTTCGGCGAAAGTAACCATGTGGTCAGCAAGGGGAATATTGTTTTGAACGACATGATTATGCTGCGGATAAAGCCCGGTGATCAAGGCGCCACGCGAGGGCGAACAAACTGGGGTGGTCGCGTAGAAACTAGAGCACAATGCACCCTCCTTTGCCAGTCGATCAATATTCGGCGTTTCAACAAACTGCCCGCCGTAGCATCCCAAGGTGTTGTAGTGATGCTCGTCGGTTTGAATGATCAATAGATTGGGCTGATCCGCAAAAACAGGAAGAACCAGCCACTGGAGAATGCCCCAGATGCTAACAAGGCGTTGATGCAGAGTGTTCTCAGGCAGTCGAAATACATTTCGCATAAGTGAAAGTATCACGAAACCGCGTAACGCTTGCAAACCCCTTTACTCTTGAGGAAATCCAAATCATTTGCCCATGAAGTCCGACTGGATCAAACATGTCTTCTAAAAAGCAGGGTTGTGAACGTGTAGGGTGAACGTTCCCGTTTCATTAAAAGCGATTTATCAAATAAAGAAAGCCCCCTCAATCAAGGAGGAGGCTTGCTGATTTGAAAAACTGAAACCTGTAGGCCAGCCTAGGATACCGATGTTGGATTACTGACCGATGGGTGCCCAGCGTTGGTGTTTATAACGATTATACACCCAGACGAAATCCCTGTTCTGAGCATTGCCACCAGCAAAACCAAAGACACCATTATTGTTCCCGTTGGAGGCTTTGGTGGCGGCTTCAATCACACTGTCTGTCACCCAGCGATGTCCCTCGGCATGCCCGTCAGCGAATGAAAGAGTACTGTTTGCGCCGTGGAAAATAGCGAATGGATCGATCCAGCCAGGGTTGGGGTTCACACTGATGACCCAGGTGCCTAGATTACGACCTCGAGGATCGGCTTCTTCCAAAAATACGATCCCTTCGGATGGACCGTTGATTCCAACAATTTTTTCATAGGCTGGCTGCGGTCCCCTGTTGCTTCCCGGTGTGCCCGAGCCCTGCCAGGCAAGGCCGTTCATGCCATTGGCTTTGGAATAGCTGTCATAAGCCCAGCCGTTGCCCGGAGTAGCCCGTTTGGTACGCAAGTCTCCTGGGCAATGGTAAGCACCTGTAGCATTGACGTAGCTGAAAAGAGCACCTTTCTGCAATCCGTTTTCAACGTGGCGCTGGGCTTCTGTCTTGGTCATGCCTTGTCGAGACGGTTGAAACACTCCCTGGTCATTGTAAGGACCAGGCCAGAAACCTCCGGCCTGATTATCAATTTGCCCGGAACCCGGAACGGTATACAGCATCTTGTCTTCGTTGTCGTCTGCATACATGACAAAGCCCAGGATGAGTTGCTTCTGGTTGTTCAGGCAAGCGGCCCCGGTAGCCTTCAATTTGGCTTTGGAGAGAGCCGGCAACAACATACCAGCCAGAATGGCAATAATTGCGATGACCACCAGTAGCTCGATCAAGGTAAAACCTCGGTGCTGGTTGAAGTCAGATTGGGTAAGACGCGTAATTAGCATGGGTGAGAAATGCCTATGTCTGACCTGACTGTCAAGTTCCGAAAAAGAGCACATTTCCGGAACTAAGTTCGAATAATCGAAATAAAGAAAACCTTTCTGAATCTTACCCTGCAGAAGCGCTCGATTAACCTGTTTTTCAGCAGTCCTTTTACGAGAAGCTTGTTCGTTTACATCTGGCGCTACATTGGGAATAATCCATGTCATGGATGCGGGCGCAGCAGACAAGAAGAGTATTGGAAAGAACATTTCCCCGAAGAGGCACGCACTCCTTTGGGTGACTTCCTTGGCAGATTGTCTCACACTGATCCTGTTGTTTTTTTTACCCTCCTTCTCATTAAACCTTTCAGCCGACACAACTCCTCCCCCACGGGAGCCTCTCTCGCAGGCGGGTCATGACTATGAAGTGCAGAATATCCATGTGGAACGAGTTCATTTCGCCCCCACTCCTCCTTCTCATCCTCTGACGTTTAAAGTGGATCATCAGCAGAAGCTATGGGTTGTTGATCAATTGAAACCTGCGATCAATCGAGTCCAGAACACGATGACATCGTGTCAAGCTTTACCCCAAAAACGTTATCAAAT
>JBDQII010000010.1:0-25029 GCA_040264395.1 Verrucomicrobiota bacterium | reverse complement strand
GCACCGGTGGCGCAACTGGATAGCGCATCTGACTTCGGATCAGAGGGTTGGGGGTTCGAATCCCTCCCGGTGTACCAACTTTCAACACACGACTGGCAACTTTTACCGGGTCACATATTTGGTGTATCACAATCACGGTTGATTCGTAAGTCTATGCAGTTTCAGTGATGCATTTGAAAACGAATTTCCTCCGTTTGATTGTCATTGCGCTGAACATGATCACTTCCACAATGAACTCATCAGATTTCCCTCTTTCATTGAGTTTATTTATATTTTCGCGAACCTACTTTTCCCTTGAAGAAGTGAAAGCCTGTAATGATAGCTGGTCGATGTCGTTCCAAGCTTTTAAAGCGGCGGGACACTTGAACCTTGGATTATCGTGGTTCCCCTGATGGTAGGCAAATTTGATACCATGCACAGCAAATTTTGCCGATATGCATCTGCCTGGGGATAACAGGTGCCGGTACGTTCATAAATTCATGAAAATTGCTTTTTGTGAAATCTGCTTTCTTTGAATGGGTTAAAGACTTATTCACACCTTATCGGCACTTTCCTTAAAACCCTTTAGCAGAAATGGTATTATTAATGCTGCGTCGTGTTTTAGTTAATCGAAGTAACTTAAAATGACGTTCGGCTGAAATAATTTGCGATTCAAACACATAGACATGACATTTTTATTTGATCACCTCCGTTATCGATACCTCCTGAAATGCTCCAGGCGCATGTGTTGGATTGCTTTAGTGGCAATTGGTAATTTTTTGGAGCATCCTCTGAGTGCAGACAATTGGGGAGCAGATGCCCAATCAGAGGCAAGCCAGTTACAGGGAGAGCTCTTGTTTCCGCTGCCTACGCCTCCTTTGGATTCTGATTATCACGAGAAAGGATCACCCTCAGCTGCCAAGGTTGAACTTGGGCGCATGCTGTTCTTCGATAAAATCCTGAGCGGAAATCAAAATATCTCATGTGCAACCTGTCATCATCCGAGTCTGGGTTCGGGAGATCAGCTTTCACTTTCGATTGGTGAGGGCGGAAATTTGCTTGGTTTGGATCGCAATACTGGAGAGGGACTGGATGCAGTGCATGAACGTGTGCCGAGAAATGCACCGGGTATTTTCAATCTTGGGGCAAATGAGTTCACAACCATCTATCACGACGGTCGGGTCGGGGTTTCTCCCAAAAACAAAAATTTCTTTTTATCACCCGCTGGAGAGGCTCTTCCAGACGGTCTGGACAATGCGCTGGCCGTTCAGGCGTTGTTTCCAGTGACTTCTGCCACAGAAATGGCCGGACAAACGGGTGAAAATCCTATCGCAGATCTGGCTGAAGATGGAGATTTTAGTGGCATTTGGAATACTCTTCAGGAACGACTGAGGGCCATTCCAGAATACGTAGCCCTTTTCGAAGACGCATTTCCAAAATTAAAAAACGGAAGCAACCAGCTTACTATTGCAGATGTGGCAAATGCGATTGCAGCTTTTGAAGCACAAGCTTTTCGCTTTGATAACTCTCCTTTTGACGAATACCTCCGAGGTGATGATGACGCCATGACTGTAGACGAAAAAATAGGTATGTCATTATTTTATGGAGAGGCAAAGTGTGCCTCCTGTCACAGCGGTCCCTTCATGACAGACCACGAATTCCACGCTACGGCCATGCCGCAGATAGGGCCAGGCAAGGGGCATGGGGCCAGCGGTCGAGAAGATTTTGGACGGGGAGCCATCACGGAAGACGCAGCCGATAATTATAAATTCAGGACACCGTCTTTACGTAATGTTGCTCTTACCGGGCCCTGGGGACATGATGGGGCATTCAGCGACTTGAAGGAAATCGTCGTCCATCAGTTGAATCCCATTGAAGCGCTTGCCTATTATGATCGAACTCAGCCCGTGCTACCCAGTCGTCCGGATCTCGATGCCATTGACTGGATTGTAATGGATGATGCGGTAGCAGTGAATCAACTCGCAGACGCCTGTCAACTTGAGCCAGTAAGTTTGGAACCCGATGAGATAGACCAGCTCGTCGCCTTCCTTTACGCCCTGACAGATATGCGTGCTCTAGATATGATGGACATCGTGCCAGAAACGGTTCCAAGTGGCCTGCCGGTAAATGATTGAAATGTCTTCTACTAAGTTTTGCAGTCTTTGGGAGTATTGCTCACGAGGACATGATTTTAATTGAATCGCGGTTGGGTTCTCGACCACCCTTTTGTAAGTCAAACGTTCCGGTCACCATTGATTTTTGATTTACAATGGATTCTGTGGCGCCATGCCACTTTCAAGCATGCTATCCATTTCACCCCATGCGATGATGCCTGATCAGGTGATTCTCATACATCCTTGACTGGAATTCACACTTTAAATAGTTTGGAAGCATAAGCCAAAGTTAAGAGAATGCGTGTTACTTAATTCTGGTTCCATTGAAGATGACTCCAGAAATTTTTGTCAGTTACTCCAGAGAGGATCAGGAGAAGGTTTTTCAAGTTGTTGACCAGCTACGCGCCAAGGGCTTGAAAGTATGGATTGATCAGCAGGGAATCCAGGGAGCAAAACTTTGGAGCCAGGAAATTGTCACCGCTATTGAGGAAAGCAAGGTTTTAGTTCTATTCGCTAGCAAACAAGCTTTTGCTTCCAAAAATGTTGCGAAAGAGCTCGCGTTGGCATCGGAGTCCGAAAAACATATTTTGCCCGTCTTCATGGAGGAAGCGCCCATACCAAGCTCCATGAAGTATCAGCTTGCTGGCATCCAGCATTTGGTCTACGGGCCGGGTCAGGCTGATAGCACTGTAAAAAGCATCTTGGATGCACTCAGTGACTTGAGTATTGGTGCAGCTCCCATAAAAACCTTGGAGACCGGGCGAAAAGAAGACGGCAATCGACCGGTCCAATTGCAAAAAAACAACAACAAAGGAAAAACCATTGTGTTGACAATCGCCTTCGCGGTGATTGTTGCAATGTTTGGCTTTATTTTTCTGGCGCCGAAGAAAACTACAATTTCCCAAGCAGATGAGAAACTAGCAACCAACATTCTGAACTCTATCGTCATAGTGACTAACTACGACGATTCAGAATCAAAGGCGGTGTCTGACCACAACAGAGAATTACGGGAGACACTGATCAACAAGCTTGGACGATTCCGTGATTATCACGTCACTCTGGGGCCTCCTTTTTCGCCGGACTCAAGCACGAAGGAATATGTAGCATTGGCAGAAGAGCTTAAGACACCATTCATTCTCCACGCTTTTTTCAGTCATGACAAAAAGACAATCTGGGCAAAAGCATTCGAGAGTAAAAATAAAACGTTTTTTTGGACAACCTCATTGGATGAAAATGATCCACCCGTCGATGATGATACTTTTCTGGATGATGCAACTTCCATCATATCCGCCCAAATAGCGGGTTATGATGGGGCGGTCCACCGATGGACAGTAGAGGATGCAAAAAACACTCCCTCTGAAGAACTCAATTATCTTCAGCTTGTTGCACAAGCCAAGGAGATATGGGACATGCAAGGAGATCCTGAGTTAGAAACTCAACGATCACTGGATTTTATCGCACGCGCTATCACTCTGCACCCAAAAAGCTCTACAGCCCATGCCGTTCAGGGGCAGATTTACGGTAATGCCTATACCATGAAATTAACAAGCGTTACAAACGGTCTTGAGTTGGCAAAACAATCCACCAGTCGTGCCATTCAATTGGACCCTCAGAATGGCATAGCCCACCTGGCGAGGCTATGGATAAGCATGCATGCCAAGGATTTTTTGTTGAGCAGACAACTGGTCAAGGATTCCAAAGAAATCAATCCATACGAGCCCTTCTTGCTCGCGACGATTGGTTTCTACCATCTGAACGGGGACCAAACAAATCCAGAGCTTGGAAAGGACTACTTGGAGAAGGCCATTCTCTATAATCGGAAACCCCAATTGTGGTATTATTTTGCTCTCGAGGAGTATTATGTATCCAATGACCAATTTCAGGAAGCCTTGTCATTATCCCTCAAAGGCCCTGAAAGTTCTGTATCCACTTGCATTTATTATTGGATTCTCGGAGACAAGGAAACTGCCTTGAAAAAGTTTGCAGAATTTGTCGCAATCAAGCCTTCATCCACGCGTTTTCTTGAACATGGGGAAGAGAACAAATCAGAAACGTTGTACACTTCAAAACATCCCAAAGTGCTCGCCGCCCAAAACGAATTGTTTCAAGCTTACAAAAATAGTGTCAAGCAATGATACGATAGATAGTCTCAGATCGTGATGCTTTACGACACATCCCTTTTCTTGAGTCCTCGGATGACTTCAACGCGCTTTAAGGTGGACTTCCAAATGGTCTCAAGAAAGACAGAGAAAATAGGGAAGAGCCAGATTGACGGAGCAGTACATGCATGTCATTGCGAGAGATCTTGGTGTACTCTATATATATGCGCCTCTGAACAAATACATGAGGTTGGTGTTTCCCATTCATCGTCACCTTCCAGAAACCGCTTTTAGAATCTTCAACATCTAATTCGGCAGGGTGAAATCGATGACACTGATGAGAATACTAGCCTGATCAGTAGCTCAGATAACCTTGGATTTATTATTTCATTTCCTCTGCGGCGTGTATCCAATCCTCCATGGCCTCAATCGAATGACGCTGAGTAAAGGACTGAAATGATTCCTTTGGCCACGCATCACGATTGAATTTTTTGAGCAAGCGCTCAAGCATCAACGGTAGATCATCAAAAGCAACTGCCTTCGCAATTTGCCGACCAATTTCCTTCTGATCGCCAAAACCTCCCCCGACAAAAACATGATATCCTTCCTTGGTCGTATCGCCTGATTTCACTTGAGTCGCCAGAAGTCCTATGTCCCCGATATAGTGTTGGGCACAAGAGTGGGAACACCCCGTGAGGTGGATGTTGATGGGACACTTCATCGGGCAATGCTCCTCTAAGTAATTCATCAACTCTCGCGCATGGCCTTTTGTGTTGGCTGAAGCAAATTTACAGTAAGAATTACCGGTACATGCAATCACCCCGCTGCGTATGTAGGATGGTTCAACATACAATCCAAGGGCAACAACCTGTCGTGCCAGGGAGTCGAGATCTTCTCTTTTCACATTGGGAATCAAAAGGTTTTGCCAGACAGTCAGACGAAGCTCTCCATTGCCAAACCGATCACTCAAATCAGCGAGACCATTAAGTTGTTCCGGAGTCAAAACACCCGTTGGGATTCCGATACCCACATAGAAAAGCCCTTCCTGTCTCTGGGGGTGAGACCCGATATGAGCGTGCTCGGTTGCGACAGGCTGGGGAGGATTCCAAGAGCGAAGCAATGTTATTTCTGACGCATTTAACTTTATCAGGGGACTATTCAAATCCTCTTCAACAGCATTCAGGAATCGATCTATTCCCCAGTCTTTCAATAAATATTTCAACCGAGCTTTTTTTCTCAATGCACGGTTTCCATTTTCAACGAATATACGAACAATACTCTGAATAATTTCCAAAAGTTGATCGGGCGGGATGAGAACACCGGAGTCCGAGGCAAACGTCTTGTGGCCTGTAACTCCTCCAAGGGCCATCAGGAAGTAAACGCCAGGCATGCACCCTTTGAAGGTTTCATTTACCTTCACAGCCCTCACTCCTATGTCATTGGTGTCTTCGACAACACCGATCGCACCTCCACCGTCGAAGGCAATATTGAACTTTCTGGGTAAATTGTAGAACTCATCTGTATTGATGATCCGTTGCGCTAGCTTCAAACAGAAAGGCCTGACATCGATCAGCTCCATAGGATCGATTCCTGCCGCAGGAGACGCTGTGATATTACGGATATTATCCGCTCCAGATCCCTTGGAATGCAATCCCACCGACTGAATACGCTGCAAGACGCTGGAAGCATGTTCCAATGGAATCACCCGAAGCTGGAAGTTGGCACGGGTTGTAATTTGGATATAGCCGGAAGTGAGTTCTTTTGAAAGAGAAGCTAATTCCCGTATCTGGAAACTTCGTACGTATCCACCTGGTATTCGGAGACGGCACATGAATCCATCCTGCTTGGGTGCAAGGTAAAAAAGTCCATGCCATTTCATGAGGAACGTTTCATCCGCATTAGGCTGAGATCTTTTTTCTGATACGTTTTGGACTATGGAAAATGTTTTATTGAGATCGCTGCGATACTTGAGTTGCTCCTCCTTGCAATAATCTTCAGGAGCATTCTCATTGGAAACATCAGATACTGCTGGATCAGGAGCTACGTCTGCAAAACGCATTCCAGTCTGTTGAAGTCCGTTGAAAAAACCGTTCAGGTATAACGACTGCTCAGGATTTATAGGTGAGCCACTGATGGTGCTGATAGGGTTATGCATGGTCTTGAATCGTGAATCTAACATTAGTAAACATCTCTTAAATAACGCTTGTCCTTTTTGAGACTGGCGATGTAGGCGTTGGTTGCCTCTTCAGCCAACCCCCCTTGTTCGGTCACAATTTCCCGCAGTACCATATCTACGTCCTTGGCCATCCGTTTGGCATCGCCACATACGTATAGATGGGCACCTTCCTCAAGCCATGCCCAAATCTCTCTGGCTCGCTCACGCATTCGGTGCTGCACGTATACTTTTTGTTGCTGATCACGAGAAAACGCAGTGTCGAGCTGGTGAAGCACGCCTTGTGCCTGAAAAGCCTTGAGTTCGTCCTGATAAAGGAAATCTGTCGAAGCCTTTTGATCGCCGAAGAATAGCCAGTTTTTCCCGTGGGCGCCGCACATGGCCCTGTCCTGCAGAAAGGCTCGAAATGGTGCAATCCCTGTCCCTGGGCCGATCATGATCACATTACGACCGGGATCTGCGGGAAGTCGAAAAGTCGACGGATGCAGAAATATCGGAAGCTGATCTTCCGCGCGAATCCGTTCGGCAAGAAAGGTAGAACATACACCGTTTCGAGTTCTGCCATTCAGCTCATAACGAACGACTCCCACAGTGATATGGATGGCTTCGGGATGCATTCGAGGACTGCTGGATATGGAATATAAGCGGGGCTGAAGTTTTGGAAGCAAGTCCACTATTGCCTGCGGTGCCAATCTAGGAGGTTCTTCCAGCAAATCCAGGAGGTCGATACCCTCTACCAAATCCTCGAAAGACCGGTAAGAACCCGCACCCTGCATGGACATGAGGTCTTCCCAGAGTCGTTTATTAATCTTGGTCAACTGACAATCTCGGATAAGCGCTTCCTCCAGACACTTCTCCACACCGTCTTTGGATGTGACTTGCTCGTCACCATGCCATCCGCATTGATCCATCAGGGCATGCACCAAATCTGGAGCATTGCTTGGAAAAACTCCGACCGCATCACCCGCAGAGTATCGAATCCCAGAAGCGCTGATATCAATCTCAAGATGCCGCGTGTCCTTGGAAGAGCCTTTCAGGTTCAACTTCTTTTGATCAATCAATTTCGCAGGAAAAGGGTTTTTCCGCCCATAAGACTCCTTTTGTTTTTCCTTGTTTTCTACATTTGCTTCCATTGAGGATTTAACGGCTGAAGTCTGTAGCGATGGTGCATCAGATGCACTGGTGGCCAAAGCCTGCCACAGGCTTTCAATCCAGGATTCGCTTGCTTCCTCATAATCCACATCACAGTCAACTCGCTCCATGATGCGGGTCGCCCCCAACTCTGATAGACGTTCGTCAAATCGCTTACCGGCCCCGCAAAAATCTGCATAATTCAAATCACCTAATGCCAGCACACCGTAGGAAACCTGATTCCAGGAGTTCGCCTCGTGCTTCAGGATATCATTCCAAAATTGAAGTGCATTGTCGGGTGGATCACCCTCTCCCCATGTGGAGGTCACGATGATAGCTTTGGTTGGTTTTGATCTGTCTATCTCGGCGTATGCATTCAATTCATGCACTGTCGTGTCGAAACCTTTAGTTTTAGCCCGCTTGGAAATATCCTTCGCAATCCCCTCGGCCGATCCGCTTTGACTACCATAAAGTATATTCAATACTGGTTTCGGATCCGAAGCAGGCAAGGCGATGGAGGATGCCGTCGTACCTTCATTCACACGACTGAAAACGCCTGCAAGATATCCATTAAGCCATAGGCGCTGTTCCGCGGTGAAGGGCGCGTGCTCGGGGATACAGGGAATGGGTTGAGTTGTTTGCGATTCCAATAGGGTCGGTAATTTCATGATACTTTATTGAGTTGAACGGCGCATGCCTTGTAGGAAGGTTGACGTGAGTATAAATCGAACGAAGGATGCGTCAGACGGTTTACCTCGTGATAATGCATCGGAATAAATACCTGCCCCGGTTGAACGGTTGCCATGACTTTGGCCGTTGCCTCGACACTTCCTCTTCGCGACATGATCTGTACTTTTTCATTGTGCTGAATATTGAGTTTGATGGCGTCCTTGGGATGCAATTCAACGTAAAGTGCACCGGGGGCCATTTGCAGAAGCATGGGAGATTTTCCCGTGCGGGTCTGGGTATGCCATTGTGCCGATGTTCCACGCCCGCTCAGCAACCAGAAAGGATAGGAACTGTCGGGCGGTTCAGTCGGTGGTTGAACAGATTCGAACAAAAACCGTGCCCTCTGATCTGAATGGTAAAAGCAGCCGTCCTCGAAAAGTCGACGCTCTTTCTTTGGAGAACCATGCTTCGCCTGCCACTCTGAAAAAGGCCACTGAATCCCTCCTTCTCTTTGTAACATTGCGTAATCCTTGATTCCTGAAATATCACAGGGCTGCCCTTTGGTAAGGCGCTTTAATATCTGAAATGTTGAGGCCGGATCCTTCCATTCCGAAAACATATCACCGCATCCCCATTGGTTGGCAATCGACTTGAAAATATCAAAGTCCGAACGGGATTCACCGGGAGGTTCACTGATAGGTTCAATGACTCCCAATCTTCGCTCGGAATTGATGAAGGTTCCCAGCTTTTCACCCCAACCCGCGGCTGGCAAATACAGATCTGCTTCCTGCGCAGTTTCAGTGGAGTAATACATGTCCTGAACGACGAGGAAATCGACTTTGGTGCGAATCAGTCTGAGCCAGTTCGATTGATCAATCCATGAGTGTCCCGGATTGGTCGCAACAATCCACAGACCTTTGATTTTACCAGCATCTACTTGTTTGAGAATCTGATCATAAGCTAGACTGTTTTTTGTGGGTAAGCGGGCGACAGGAATCTTCAGACATTTTGCAACCTCTTCTCTGTCACCCTGATTTTGAAAATCTCTTCCTCCAAACAAGGAGGTGGTATTACTGAACAGTCGCGACCCCATGGCATTGCATTGTCCGGTAATCGAATTGGCCCCCGTACCCGGTCGACCAATATTACCACTCAAAAGCGCCAGGTTGATGATTGCCTGAGCCGTTCGCGTGCCCTGATAACCCTGATTGACACCCATTGTCCACCAGAAGGAAACCGCTGTTTTTTCATGAATTCGAGCTGCCAAATTCATGATGGTAGATTCCTTCAAACCCGTTTTCAGCGCAGCGCGTTCGAGAGTAAAGGACTCCACAAAAGCGGCAAATGCATCATAGTCGTTTGTATGATTTTTGACGAAATCGGAGTCTAACCATTGGTTCTGGATCAAAATGCGGGCGAGCGCGTAAAACAAAGTTAGATCAGACTTTGGGCGTATGGGCAGATGAAGCGTCGCCGCTGCTGCCGTTTCTGTCATTCTTGGATCAATGACGATGATATCCGGATGTCGCTGATTGCGCATCACACGCTGCCACATGATGGGATGGGCAATACAAGGGTTCGAACCCACAAAAACCAAGGTGTCGGAGGCCTCAAGGTCTGCATACGTGTAGGGCGGGGCATCAAAACCGAAGGTCTGTTTATATGCCGTCACCGCAGAAGCCATGCACTGACGAGTGTTGCCGTCTCCATGAACCCAACCCATCCCAAATTTTGCCAGCGCTCCCAACAAGGCTAGGTCTTCATTGGTAATCTGTCCTGTTCCTATCCATGCTGTCGATTCATTTCCATGCAGATTTTGGATCGATTTGAATCGATTGCAAAATGTCTCTAATGCGATGTCCCAACCTACTATCTGCTGACGTCCATTCACGTCCTTGAGCAGAGGCATGGTTCCACGATCTTTGGAATCCAACACCGACAATGACTCCCACCCCTTCGGGCATGCAGCTCCAAGGTTGACGGGATAGCTCGCAGATGCAGTGACGTTGACCGGTTTGTTTTTCTTGCTGTGCAAATGCAACTGACATCCAGTGGAGCAGTAACCGCAGATGGATGCCGCGGTCTTGTCTGGCTGCAATCGGTCAGGCAGCATACCATGAGAAGATGTGGAGCTGAGACGCAGTTCTTCCGTAAGGGGACCTTGCCTTTCCTTTAACATCTGGCTGACTCGTTGGAAAAGTTTCATGACATGACAGGTCCATGAACTCGAGCTGTGGATGGAGGTCGACTCATGGTGAAGAATTGGTATCGTTCAACGAATTCAAGTGCAAAAAAGTTAATGATGCCGAGAAGGAGACTCATCAGAATAAGTGTTTCCGGCCATTTCAGGAAAGAACCCAAAATGGTGATCAGCATCCCCATGCACCCCAGGCCGAATACGCAATTCAACCTTGATCTCACTATTTTGTCCGGTGCCTTGCTTAGGTAAAATTTCAATTTCATGCCACCCAGCACACAGGTGATGATTCCGAGAGAAAGTATTTCACCGCGACTTGGTTTTCCTGCACCCAAATGAAGGAGCATGTTAGCGGTAAAAGTTCCCATGAGTACCGTTCCAAAGAATCGACTCGCCGTACGGGGAAACAACCAGGAGGAACGGTGCGTGTCATGATAGATCATGACTGAGGTGAAGACGGCTCCAAGTCCCAGACTCAAAACAACCCATGCCCGTGCAGCGTAAAAAGTGGATGGAATCCAGGGAACAATTTGATGTGACAAGTCGGCAAGAAGGACACTGGCAAGCAAACTGAAAGCAAGGATTTCCCGACTCAGCCATGACTTCTTCAGTCCAAGAAAAAAGCGCCATGCCTTGCGTGGCTGGCCTAAATGAAATGAACTGGATATTATCCCAACCATGAAGATCAAAAAACCTATTCCATGATTCAAGATAGAAAGCGTGCTGATCGAGTTGTTATCAAATCCGATGAAATGGCTCAACATCATGCCCAATCCCCATTGAGTCATGGTCAACATGACGATCAAGGGCCAGTGGGCTTTCGCATCTGAAACAGGAGCCTGGTAGGCGATCCAGTGTGTTTTGTTCAAAGGGCGTTTGGATAGGTATGATGTCGAAGGCTGTGTGATGCCGGAAGACGGAGCCTCGGGATAAATGGCATTATCTTTGAAACGTCGGTGCGCAAGCTCATGGCTCAATCGCTCCTGATTGATGGTTTGAATACGAATCGCGTCATGAGGACAAGCCTGAACACAGGCAGGTTCTTCATGATTGGCAAGCCGGTCCGAACACATATCGCACTTGCGCACGACGCCGTGAGCTTCGTGATATTTGGGAACTTCATAGGGACATTTCCAAATGCAGTATTCACAGCCAATACATTGATCATCCAGATGTTTGACAATCCCGGTGATTGAATCTTTCTCATAAGCCCCTACTGGACATCCGTTCATGCATTCAGGATTCACACAGTGATGACACGCGCTGGTTACGGTGTGCACCCAGGAATGATGCTCGTTTTCTCCAAACCACTGCTGGACACGCCTCCACGACTCGTCGGGGCTCAACCCGTTCATGTGATGACATGCACTGACGCAGGCCTTGCACGCCGAGCATCGGTCAACATCAACTTCAAAAGAAAATTGCTCGCCATCCTCAGGGGTTTGCGTTGGGATTAACGCTCGAAAGGGTTCTTGCTGAGCGCTAGTGTTTTTTTGTGCCGCAGCTCGCAACGCAAACTGCTCAACGGCAGTTCCGGGCTGGCTCAAGGCTAGATCGATGAGCGTGGTCTCCGTTTTCATGAATTCAGTGCAGCAGCGTTTGGATTCATTTCATTTCCCTGAACGAACGAGTGAAACCAAAGGTTGGCGCGGTCTGGATTCGACCGTAGGGATATCGTTGCCAGCAAAACCATCGGTTGATGATGGAGTGCTGTTGACATCCTTGGATTGAAATTCACCCTTGATGTGAGAGCGTTCCGCGAGGAAGGTAATAAGAAATTCCCGCATGCGATAATAATCCGGATGCTCCAAAACTTCCGTTCGATTTCTGGGACGCGCAAAATTGACCGAAAGAATGTCGCCCACTTCCGCTTCAGGGCCGTTGGACATCATCACCACTCGATCCGAAAGAAAAAGTGCTTCATCGACGTCATGCGTGACCATCAAAGCGGTGATTTTGTTTTTGGACCAAAGTCTGAGAAGAATTTCCTGTAGTTCGTATCGCGTGAGGGCATCCAGCATCCCAAAAGGTTCATCGAGAAGAAGCATCCGTGGGGAAAGAGCAAATGCTCTGGCAATACCAACACGCTGGCGCATTCCTTGCGACAATTCACCAGGTTTCTTGTGCATTGAATCTGCCAGACCAACAATGGCAAGATAATATTCTGCGATCTGCTTGCGTTCGCTTTGGCTTGCTGCGAAAAAGGCCTGATTCACCCCCAGCAGAACATTGTCGACAGCAGAGAACCAAGGAAGCAAACTTGGAGATTGAAATACGACTCCCCGGTCTGGCCCTGGTCCTTCCAGCTCTTTTCCGGCCAGAACAATGCCACCCGAGGTAACTGGATTCAAACCTGCCAACATCGAGAGCACGGTCGATTTTCCACAACCGGAATGTCCAATCAGTGAAACAAATTCACCTTTTTCAATCTTTAGGTTGAAATCTTTGACGATGACGGCTTCTCCCTTGGCCGAAGGATAGGACTTGGTCAGATCTGAAAGGATACAGTAAGCACTCATATTTCCACCTCCAATCGCTCGTGTTTAAGTTCTTCACGACGAACCGAGTTCGATTTTCCAAATTGAAAAGTCCTGGGTGCATCGAGGTCGTCGGGGAGAATGTTGGGCAGGACAAATGTTTTTCTGACAGTAGCCGTGTGTTTGGAGTGACTTTTGTTCATCAAGAAGTCAATGACCCGCTGACGCAAAAGTTTGAACGCTTCGTCGTGGTTGAGAGTTTTTCGATTTCGAGGGCGTGCAAGATTGACTTGAATGGATGGGCCCAGAGTAGCACCCGGCCCTCGCGTAAGCGGTATCACACGATCGGCGAGCAATATACCCTCATCAACATCGTTTGTGATCAATATGACCGTCTTTTTGTTTTCGGACCATATACGTGCGATTTCTTCCTGTAAATTGGCTCGAGTCAGAGCGTCCAGAGCACCAAGGGGTTCATCAAGCAGCAAAACAGACGGATCCATTGCCAGCGCTCTGGCAAGGGCAACGCGTTGACGCATTCCACCAGAAAGTTCGGATGGCCGTTTATGAATGGCAGGAGCAAGATTGACCATTTCAATGTAACGTTGGATATGCTCCTTTCGCTTCTCATTCGTCCATGCCGGAAAAACCTGATCGACCGCAAGGGAGATATTATCCCACACATTCAACCATGGCAGCAGAGAGTAATTTTGGAATACTAGAGCGCGGCTTGGGTCTGGCTCTGTAATGGGGCTCCCTTTTTGCAATACCTGTCCACTGGAAGGTTTCAAGAGTCCTGCAATCAGTGAGATCAAAGTGGTTTTACCTGCACCTGAATAGCCGACGATGGCAACAAATTCTCCCTCCCGAATATCCAGGTTGATCTCTTGGAGAACATCCGTGCGCTGATGTCCCTGTCCGAAATGTTTACTGACGTTTTTCAGCGTGATAAGAGAATCCATGATGGCGAAAAAAGAGGTGTTTATTCAAAACTGACAAGTTCCTGAAGACTCAGCATGATCGTATCCAGCATGAAGCCAATGATCCCGATGGTAAAAACAGCGACCATGATCATGGATAAAGTTTCACTGGACCCGTTTTGAAACATGTCCCAAACGAACTTTCCGAGCCCCGGATTCTGAGCGAGCATTTCGGCGGCAATCAATACCATCCATCCAACACCCAACGATAATCGGAGTCCCGTGAAAATTAATGGCATTGCCGCCGGAATAATGATCTTGGTTATTTTCTTGAACCAACCAAGTTTCAGGACAAGCGCCACATTGAGATAGTCCTTATTGGTTGTCGAAACTCCCAGTGCTGTATTTACGAGGGTCGGCCATAGCGAACAGAGAGCAACAGTGATGGCCGAATTCAAAAAAGAAATTTCAAACATCGGGTCCTCCGACACGTAGAGAGCTCCTACCACGATCATGACAATCGGCAACCAGGCGAGAGGAGAAACAGGTTTAAAAATTTGAATGATTGGGTTCATGGCATTGTTGATGCCTTCGTTCAACCCGCATAGAAGGCCGAGTGGTACGGCAATGACGGATGCAATGATGAACCCGAAGAATACCGTCGTGAGACTCGTATAGATCTGAGAAACATATGTGTCCTTGCCAGTATAGACCTTATCCTCGAAGGCCTTGACGAGCATTTTCAATTTGACCTTGTTTTTGTACTTTGCACCACCTGTAGCCTCTTCGAGCAATAACTTTTCATACCATTGTTTGAGGGGAACATACATGGAGGCTGCAGCACGGTCACTTGAAGCCAATTGATCCCGCATACCTTTTGGCAATGACGCAATCAAACTAAAAGCCTTCTGAGTGGATTGCGTCGTCATCTTTTGCCTTTCAATCAAGAGAGCTGCTTTTTCAGCTGCCAGGATCCTTGACTCACTGCGGTTAAGATCCATTTTCGCATTCGATTCTGCCTCGGTGTCCTCTGGTTGCGGGTTCCATTTTGGATCAGCCCGGTACGACTCCTCATGGTTTCGATATGCAATTTCCATGGGGACCACGTTGTCAATGGTGTTGGCAGCGAGCTCCTTGCTTTCTGCAAACTGCAATCCTTCAGCTATCGATTGGGCCTCATCAAGCGATGCCGCAACCGAGACCCGGTTGTATACTTCCATGAGCTCATTGGCACGTTCGAAAAGTTTCGATGCCTGATTCATCGCCGCTTCCACTGCCGGGGAGGTAAGACCAGGCTCAATCTCTCCGGGAAAGTCTTCGAGAACAGAGGCGTATCGGTCCATGCTTTTAAGGCGTTTTTGACGGACGCGATGCACATGTTCCATTTCCTTGATGTTCTCCAGCCGCTTTTCATTGCCAAGCCCTTTCCAAGCCGACCAAACCTGTTTCGGACCGGGAACCGTTCCGAACTTCGTGACAATCTGCTTGGAAGTAAGGTCCCAGCCCCAAAAAAAGACGAGGATTGAAATCAACGGCAATGCCACACCTTGGAAAATTTCTTTCAATTGAACTCTGGGCGATTCTCCTTTGAGCAGTAGAAGAAAAGGAGCCAGCCATCCGAGCCGAATTTTTTTCAGAAATACGATCCACCGATAAAATGATTCATCTTTCATATATAATGCAAAGGGTCCTGTAAGAATGGAAATGGTGTGTGTATTGGTTTTCGGATGGCTGACATACGAATGGTGGCCTCTTATTGACTGCTCAATTTTATTTCTTCCCTTATCCCAACTTCGAAACTGTTGATATATTTGATTGGACTTCGACCATCGTACGTATTTCCGTCAATGAATTCATCTGTTGGAGGACGATAACCTGCCCATTTGTCGTTCTCATCCACGGCAGGTAACTGATGTTTCTGAAGATAACCCTCCTCGATCAGATGCTCCGCAGCAGCTGCATATATATCTGGTCGGTATATTTTCTTCGCCGTTTCATGATACCAACTCGCTGGCTTGGACTCAGGGATCTGACCCCAGCGACGCATCTGAGTGAGGAACCAGACGCAATCGCTATACCAGGGATAACTCGCAAAATGATTGAAGAACACATTGAAATCAGGCATCGGGCGCTTGTCACTGCTTTGGAAGTAAAAGTAGCCCGTCATGCTGTTCTTGATGACTTCGTAATCGGCTCCCACATATTCCGGACGTGATAGTATGCGGGCCGCGTCGTGACGATTGACATAGTTGCCCGAAGCATCCTTTTCATCTAACCACATTCCAGCTCGAATCAACGCCTTGGTGATGGCGATCAAAGTATTCGGATTTTCATCTGCCCACTGACGGGTGGCACCGAAAACTTTTTCAGGGTTGTTTTTCCAGATATCGTAATTGGTGGTCACTGGAACCCCGATTCCGCGTACGACCGCCTGCTGATTCCATGGTTCTCCCACACAATATCCTTCAATGGTCCTGGCTTCCAAGGTGGCAGGCATTTGCGGGGGAGGCGTCACCGATAACAAAACATCCGCATCGGTCGTACCGGTGGCATCAAACGCTCCGGAAGCCTGATCCATATAAAATCCCGGGCGAATTCCCGAAGCTGCCAACCAATATCGTATTTCGTAATTGTGCGTGGAGACCGGGAATACCATTCCCATCCTCATGGGCGATCCCGCAGCTTTCTTGCTATCAACGATAGGCTTCAAGGCGTCGGCAGAAATCGGGTGCTTCGGGGTTGGACTTTTAAGGGAGGCATCGTTTTCCTGCATCTGCTCCCAGAGGTCGTTGGAAACGGTAATTCCATTGCCGTTATAATCCAGACTGTATGGAGTAATGATATGAGCCTGAGTGCCGAAGCCTATGGTTGCTCCGATAGGCTGTCCGGCAAGCATGTGCGCTCCGTCCAATTCACCGGATATCACACGATCGAGGAGAATTTTCCAATTCGCTTGAGCCTCCAACCTGACATCCAGGCCCTCGTCTTCAAAAAAAAGTTTCTCTTTTGCTATCACCAGAGGCGCACAGTCGGTGAGTTTGATGAATCCGAAGAGAAGGGTGTCCTTTTCAACATCCAATAGTTCGGCGTACGCTTTTGATGAGGACGAACCCAAAACGCAGCCTATCAGACAAGCAGTCGCGGTAAGATTCAGGAATGAACGCAAGGTTCTTTTCAGACATTCGGCGAGGGTGTTTGGTTTTTTGTTTATGTCTTTGGGTGTCATGTTTTTATTTTCTGTTTGAGGGTTATCAATCATCGAATCAGTTCATCTTAAAATTTGATGGGTGCGTCAGTGGATGGTTATCTTAGGAATGCACCATTGCCGTTTCCTTCGAACAAACAATCTGCTGATAAATATCTTCACGGTAGACGCTTTTTTCCATGGAGACTGTCTGTTGCAACACGCTCGATTCAACCAGTCCCTGATGAATCCAGCTTCTTTTGCGCTGGCTGGGTGAGTTAACTTCATCACCACTGAAAAAAATGAATTCCCCAGAACTATCCAAAGATGGATTATTTTTTCTGAGAATATGTCCTTTGAGGGCACTAAACAGGATCTCGGGAGCCAGATTCAAATAGTCATGTCGGGACAAAACACTACTGATGTATTCCAAGTGAGTATCATCGCCACACATTTGGCAGGCTTCGAGAATGGCTGTCATCAGTCGCTGACTTCGTTCCTGATCCTCTTCCCAAAAAGATTCCGACATCATCAAGACTTTTTCCGGGTGGTAAGGGGATAGCTCGGCACTGGTAGCCACACAAAACCCGCAGCCAGACATGATTCCCACTGAATTCCATGGTTCTCCTGCGCAGTAACCGTCTATGTGTCCAGCCTTTAAATGATAAACCATCTGAGTTGGCGGAAGCACCACTAGATTAGTTTCAGTATCTGGATTGATACCTCCTGACCGAAGCCAATTACGCATGAGCATGTGATGACTTGAATAGCGTGAAACAATCGCAAAAGTCGGAAGTCTGGAAAGTTTTCTGTTTTGGTGGTTTTTGAGAATAGCGCGTGGAGCCTGATCAGCGTCATGTCGATATTCCTTTGAAATCGTTATGGCATTACCCTGGAGACTGGTCACCAGAGGAGCAATGAAACGTTGGTGCGGGGGCTTTGCTGCAAAAGGTAAGCCCGCAATGGCCTGTGCTGCTACCAGTTCTCCTGTTGCCACCTTGTCCCTGATCGAAGCCCAACCAAGCTCTCGACTCAGGCACACATCGACGCCATGCTTGGTAAACAAATCCATCTCCTGCGCAAGGAGGAAAGGAGCTGCATCGCAAAGTGGCACGAAACCTAGCCTAAGTGGATTCTTGTTTTGACTGGGTATGTAGAGATTCATTGGAGTTGACATGTTCAACGCCTTCTCTTCAGCACCGGGTATGCCAAACCATTTTTCACCGCTCAAACTGAGGTGAAAAAAAATGATCGCATGAATGCATAGATCAAATGGATGTATAAATTATTTGAGCGCAATATCTTGAGTTAATTTTATTTTTATTTTACCTACTCGCATCATGTAAGGATTTCACTCATTCTCACCCTTACACCCATAACCGTGCCAAAAAGAATCCCCATGCTGATCCGATCGATTGTTTTATTTTGAACAATATGAATCCTTTGAATCATCAGGTTGGTGTTTTTCGTTCTATACGGTGGTGGAATAGAAATTGCTAACGATTATTCTTCGTGAAGCACGAGACACATGATCGATAGCAGAAAATTAAACGTTTTTTTGACAGTGGCCGATTGCGAAAGTTATACGGCTGCTGCCCGAAAATTGAGTACAGTCCAATCAACCATCAGTCACGCGATACACGACCTTGAAGAGGATCTAGGTTGCTCCCTTTTTCAAAAAATCGGCAAACGCATGGTGTTGACCGATGAAGCACTGTCATTGGTTGATTACGGAAAAAAAATCGAAACTTTGATGGAGGAAGCGAGGGAGGCAGTCAATCCTACGTGTCACTGGGGCAAACGGAGGTTCACCATTGGTGCAAGTCTTTCAGCATCGTTGACCTTTATCCCTGAAGTGCTGCGTGAACTGAACGAATGCTTTCCAAAATGTACGACCAGCGTTGTGACTGGAAATGCTCCGGAGATCATGGCAGGTGTTCGTTCCGGCCACTTGGACATTGCCATGAGCCTGGAGCCCGAGCACGAGCCACAACTGGATTTCCAACCTGTCTTCTGCGACGAACTGCACTGGGTACTCTCACCTTTGATGCCTTGGAGGGAAAAACCTGAGATGAGCGATGTGGCATTTAAAAGTCAAAGGTTTGTTACCTTTGGTCAGGACAGTTACACGTGCCGATTGGTTGAATCTTTTTTCAAAAAGAACCGCTTCACCCCACAAACCTTGACCTACATGGGTAGCATGGAGGCGATCAAGGCATTTGTAAAACTCGGACAGGGTGTCAGTCTGATGCCGGCCTGGGTGGCGAAACAGGAAATCGATACAGGTTGTCTTCGCGCGTTGCCAACAGGCAGTGATGATCTCAAGCGTCGATGGGGGATCACACACCGCAGAGGACAGTTGCTGGGCGACATGGAAGAAACGTTTTGGAGGTTATGCCAGGCCTCCGTTCACAATAAAAGCATCGAGGGATATCCAATTAAAACGTTTCCAATGAAACTTTGCGAACAACCCGTCGCTGAAATTTAAATATCGAAACAACGGGTTGTTCTGGAGAACGGCACAAAGATTGAACCTAGAAGTCAAACGCGCCTTGAAGCCAATAGCGCGTCCGCCCAGCTCGACCGTCATCACCGTCTTGATACACCGCGGCTTTCGCCAGCAGACTGAAGTAATCTCCCAATTTTTTGGTCGCGATCAGATTGATTTCATTACCATAGTCGCTGCTTCCTTCATTGGAGGAAAAGTCGTGATACAGAACTTTCAAAGGAATATTGCCCGGTAACTTGTAACCCATCCAGAGATACGCGTCTTCCAGACCATCGGCGGGTGTGCTTAGAAAGGCATCAGCCCACCCGTTGAATTTATGCAGTGTTGCAAAGGGCGTGGAAAACCCAATTCGACCATCGTCACTGCCCAGGACTTCGTATCCCGCACCGAAATTGAACCTCCGGTATTGGCCACCCGCTTTAGCATGGTAGTAAATGGCATTATAATCAGTTGCATTGTCTCCGTAATCGGATTGAAAGGCAAATTCAGCTTTGTAGGAGGCAGACCAATTTTCATCAAAAGCATAGCTTCCGTCAAAACTGGCACCATACGTTGCCGAAGAGACAGCTGGCGCATCTTCGATATCAAGAAGATAACTGTATCCGGTGAGTTTTCCAGGTTTACCCAAGTCATATGCCATATGAAATATATGACTGTCAGAATCCCAATTACCTCCTGGATGATCATCTCCAACAATGCGATGCACCCTGAAGACGTGGGCATAGAATAAATCCAGATTGGGAAGGAGAGATTTGTTCCTTATGCTGAAAGCATCGTAGGTTTGTTCGTTCTGCCGCCATATGACATTGCCGATGAAACGGGAATTATCCATCACAATACGTTGTCGACCGAATTTAAAGAATGTGTCCCATTGGTCATACGCAATCCATGCGCGATTCACCTCGGTTGCTTCAGGGTCCGCTATCACCGAACGCGTTCTGGACGAAGGATTGAGTCCCGCAGGATTGTAATTATCTTCGCCATTGAGACTGGTAATATTTTCAAATTCCAGCATCCCTTTCAAACCACCCAATGAACCCGTGGTATACCCAAGGCGTGTGCGGAGTGTCAGTGCATTGGATTCTTCGGGATCCGCTCCTCCTCCAAAGGAATCAATGTCTGCATACTCGTATCTCATCAGACTGTTGACGTTTACTTTTCCTGAAGTGAGGAATGATGGGATTTTTTCCTCATACCATGGCTTGGCAGTGGCTGGGCCTTCATCACTTCCCTGTGCCTGGATGGATGAATGAAGCATGCCCGATAACAGGACCACCACTGGCATGAGGCGCAGCGCAGCACATCGTGTCGATTTTATTTTCATTAAGGATTTCGTTTTCATTCTGAGATTTCAAGAGAACATAACAATTGGTGAACGCATCATTTCCGAAAGCTGTAGCTCTCAGATGAGAATACGACCCGAATCGAGCATCGAATATGCCACGGCAGTTAGGATAGTCTTCATTGGCAGTGAATCTTTTTCATTGCTGAGATGAATAGAATTCATGGACCAACCATCAGCCTCGAAAAAATATGAAAATCAAGTGCTGTTACGAGCAATAGATACTTACACGGAGTATTCCTGTGGGCTGCACAGCAGTTGGAGTGGACGGCGCTTTCCGTAACACTTTTGGAGGAAATTTTGATCCCAATGATTCAGGTGATTCAGTGCCTGCGTTTTATTTCTCTATAAAAGCAAGATTTGATCGGGCTATTGAATATAGGAATGAGCAAGGTGTACTTTTATGCACACAGAAATGTATTATTTTATTCAAACAACTCGTTGAAGAAACGGCTTTTCCATCACCCGCCAAAAGGGCAGTCGCATGGAATGAATCGTCATTGCAAGACGCGTTGCCGCCCCTTCGCATTTCTGCCTTGCCCTCGTCGGCGAGCCTACATGATATCAACGCATGCATATTGTATGATGCCTGGGCTCACGACATGAATGGAGGGATACTCAGCAGTGATCAATCCTATGGACAAACTTCGACAAACGGAAATTGAGGCCCCACTCTGACACATATTTCATTCGCCCCGGAAACAGCTGTTCCCGAGAAGGGCCAATCTGCATCGTCTGAGTCATAGACCAAATCAGCATCATAGTTGATTGGGAATATGCTCACTGCACCGCTGACTTTGGCGGTTAGCCCGGCACTCGAGGACGTATTGATTTCCGCCACCAAACTTTGGTATTCCGAGTTAAAGCCAATTGGATGCCTGTAGCGCTTTGAGATTTTTATTTGATGCCAGTGGATCAAACGCTAGTTTGGTTTCTGGCTAAATCACAAATTAATGGAACTGCCTTTTCAATTACCAGAAGTCCACATGACGTCTGCTCAGCTTAATTTTGCGGGCGGAGTTGCAGTCGGGGTCGCCTTGTTGCTCTGGGGACGCCGCTTGTATTGGTTGTTTTTTGCGACCATTGGTTTTCTAGTGGCATCTCTCGTCACCAAGTGGGCCTTGCCCATTGAAAATATGGAGTGGTGGTGGCAGCTTGTTCCTCTTGCCGTTGGCATTGTCGGTGCCTTCCTGAGTATCTTTCTGCAGAAAATAGTGATCCGCCTTGGAGGCCTGTTGACCGGCGCTTATCTTGGTTTCTTTCTTTCCGAACCATTTTTACAGGATCCCTGGCCATGGGTGTCACTCGCTGGTGGAGCAGTCGTTGGATTTTTCATAATATTTTACTTATTTAATGGAGCCTTGATGCTTCTCTCTTCCTTGCTGGGTGCCATGGTGTTACTGGAGCCCATGGATGCCAAACCTGAAATTAGATTGGCCGTCTTAGGAGCCTTGATGCTGGTGGGGTGCGCCTATCAGTCACGGAACACAAGCAAGGATAAAAAAAAGAAAAACAGGTAGTGCATGATCTTTGATCGAAAAAGGAAAAACACCCTCTCATGAAACATTTATTGACTGTTCTTATCGCTTTTGCATTCTGCAGCGCGCAACTCAAAGCTCAGTCCCAGCTATTTCAAAGTGACTGGCACACGGATCCGAATCGCGTATGGATCGGGCCCGAATACTGGGCGAATCCAATGGAGGATTGGCGTATTGAAAATGGACGTTTGGAATGTGTCCGTGGCGGTATCAACCGCAACATCCATCTTTTGACGCATGACACAGCCAACGTCGAAGGCACTTTTACGATGGAGGTTCGCACAGGCAGGCTATCGCATGAGCATGAGAAAGGTTCGGTAGGATTTCGAATGGGTATTCGAGATGAAATCAATGATTACCGGGCTCGCTGTATCAAGGGCAAGGGCGTTGATATCGGGCTGTCACATGATGGTTTGCTGTTCATTGGTAAGAATCGTTCCAAGCAACCCATTCCTGAAAAAGCGCTGAATGATCTACGCCTGGTTATGCGAGGTGAAACACGAGGTCCATTTTTTCTGATTTCAATTGAGGCCCTGAATGTCAGCACTGGATCAAGCTATGGTTTTCATGCCGCTCGACTTAATGACAACGGCATGCATGGCAACCTGGCTCTGGTGAATAATCATACCCAAGGCAAAGCAAGATTCTGGTTCAGGGACTGGAAAATTTCAGGTTCCAAGGTCCGGTTACATGAAGACCGCGCGTGGGGGCCTATCCTCTGGGCAATGCATACCCTCCATCATTCCGAACAGGGTCATGTGCTCAAAATCACTGCTCAGATGCCTCCTTTGGGTCCCTCTGAATCTTCAGAAATTCAGCTTGAATTCCATGACAACGGGATTTGGTCCACTGGACTTGTCTCCCACATTGATCCGTTAAGTCGAACGGCAACATGGCGCATTCCTGATTGGAAAGCCGATCAGGAACATCCGTATCGCATCGTTTATGGAAAATCGCGGTATGAGGGATTGATACGTAAAGACCCTACCAATCAGTCATCCCTTGTTGTCGCTGGCTTTACGGGAAACCAGGACACGGGATTTCCAAATCTTGAACTAGTGCGTAATGTGGGTATTGAAAATCCAGACATGCTTTTCTTCTCGGGTGATCAAATTTACGAAAACGTCGGGGGATATGGTATCATCCGCGAGGGCGTGGAGCGACCCGTGCTTAATTATCTGAGAAAGTGGTATCTGCTGGGCTGGTCTTTTGGTGATCTGATGAAGGACCGTATCACTATTTGCCTGCCGGACGATCATGATGTTTATCAGGGCAATATCTGGGGCGAAGGAGGCGCTGCCATGCAGGGAGGCAATACTTCGACCGATGGCGGTTACATCCAGCATCCTGAGTTTGTCAACGCCGTGCATCGGACTCAAACCAGTCATCATCCTGATATGCCCGATCCGGATCCCATACTGCAGAATATCACCCCCTTTCATGGAGAGATGGTGTACGGCCGCGTCAGTTTTGCATTATTGGCAGATCGCATGTTCAAAACAGGCCCAAAGGCCGTCGCCACGTGGAAAGGCCGCGCGGATCACCTCAAGGACCCATCCTTCGATGTAAGACAATTGGATCAGTCCAAACTGGCTTTGCTGGGTGATCGTCAGGAGCAGTTACTTCAATCCTGGGTGGAAGACTGGAGGGGCAGCGATTTCAAGTGTGTGCTGAGCCAGACCATTTTCGTGAACCTGGCCAATTACCATGGTGCAAAGCAGGAATTCATCTATGCCGATCTTGATTCCAACGGCTGGCCTCAGACGCCACGCAACCGGGCACTTTCCATCATGCGCAAGGGCCATGCCTTTCATTATGCGGGTGATCAGCATTTACCTTCGATGACACGCTATGGAATCGATGCATGGAATGATGCTGGCTATGCCTTTTGCGTGCCGTCCATTGCAGCCGGCTACCCCCGGTCCTGGCGTCCCGACCGGGAGGGACGCCCCGCTCAAAATAGAGTCAATGGTCCAAACACGGGAGAATATAAGGATGCATTCGGCAACCTGATGACCGTTTGGGCGATCGGCAATCCTGAAACAAAATACCTACCAGGACGGGTCAACACCCTGCATGATAAATCATCAGGATTCGGTCTTGTTCGCTTCAACAAACGTAATCAAACCATCGATATGGAATGCTATCGCCTCAAGGTAAATGGTGGAGGGTCCAAGGATGAAAACCAATTTCCGGGATGGCCATTGAGGATTCACCTAACGGATAATGACGGACGGAAACCCGCCGGTTTTCTTGATGAAGTAAGCGTCGAACAAGTCAGGCATGCCGTCGTCAAGGTGTACGATGAATCCGATAACGAGCTTGTTTATGCCATGCGCATTCAAGGCAATCGATTCAGACCGTGGGTTTTTGAGCAAGGTTCATACACCGTTCAGATGGGTGATCCAGATCTGGACTTATGGAAAACCTGGGAGCATCAAACCATCAAGCCCTGAAAGGTGGCCTTTTTGAACATATTTGGAAGGACGCTATTTGTTGATAACCTGAAGACTACAAAACCCGTTGAATGATATCAGCGATTTCTTCTGGTAAGAGAGGCACGGGATTCCCTTTCATGCTGCTGGCCTGGATTGATTTTTCAATCAACATAGGCAGATCGTCTTTGGAACATCCATAGAAGCCGAGGCAAGGAATGTTCAAGAGATGAACTGTCTGATGTATCCACGCGAGTGCATC